>JBDMYC010000267.1:0-10203 GCA_039770535.1 Flavobacteriales bacterium | reverse complement strand
TGTCCCAAAAATTGATTACAAGGAAATCCAAGAACAACTAATCCTCTGTCAGAGTATGTTTGGTGTAGTTTTTCTAATCCGTCAAATTGTGGAGCAAGTCCACATTTTGTAGCTGTGTTTACCACAAGTAAAGTCTTTCCTTTGTAGGAGTCCAGTGATACTTTTTCGCCATTAGGCTTGTTCACTTCAAATTTATATATATCCATTTTCTAAAATTTCTGTTCGTTATCATCCAATTCTTGCGCCATTTTCTATAGGCTTATCAAGAGTTAGTAAAGTTACATTTTTTTCATTTCCTATTCCACCCAAAACCAAACATTCACTTTGCATAGTCGCAATTTGCTTTTTTGGAAGATTGACAACTGCCACAATTTGTTTTCCAATGAGTTCTTCAGTCTTGTAAAGTTGAGTTATCTGTGCCGAAGTTTTTTTTATTCCCAATTCCCCAAAGTCAATTGTAAGAATAAAAGCCGGATTGTTTGCCTCAGGAAATTCGTTAGCCGTGAGAATTGTTCCAACTCTCATTTCTACTTTGGAAAATTCTTGCCAGGTTAGGTTATTTTGCATCTTATAAATTTATCTCCAAACCATCCCAAGCCAGTTCTATATTCTCAGGTAATTCATTCATAATATCGGCATGTAAACCAAGTGTATGGCTCATGTGAGTAAAATAAGCTTTCTCGGGATTTATTCTTTTCACCATTTCGATCGCTTCATCCAAAGTGAAATGAGAAATGTGTTCTTTTTTTTGAAGTGCATTCAACACAAGTACTTTTGTTCCTTTTATTTTTTCTACTTCTTCGTCAGAAATAGAATTCATATCTGTGATGTAAGTGAAATCTCCAATCCTAAAGCCAAATACTTGCAATTTATAATGTAAGCCATCAATAGGAGTAATGGTTTCGCCATTTATTTCAAAAGGAGTATTGGTAATCACATTCGCGCTTATCCTTGGAATTCCAGGATAATTAAATCGTTCGTCAAATACATAATGAAACTCTTGTTTCAGCTGATTAAGAACTCTTTGGTGAGCAAAAATCTCAATTTCTTTTTTGTGTTTGAAACAAAATGGGCGCACATCATCCATTCCTGCTACATGATCTTTGTGTTCGTGCGTATACAGTATTCCGTCAATATTTTGCACATTTGCTCGTAGCATTTGTGTTCTAAAATCTGGACCAGAATCAACAACTAAGGTGTTGTTTTCTGTTTCTATTAGTACCGAAACTCGTAACCGCTTGTCTTTTTCATTTTTAGATTGACAGACTTCACATGTACACGCTATAACTGGTATTCCTTGTGAAGTTCCGGTTCCTAAAAATGTAATTTTCATAGTTTAATTTTTATGCCTCAACATTAATTTCTACTAATTCTTTCAAGCTTTCCATGCAAGTGTCAACCTCTTCTTTCGTAGAATATTTGCTAAATGAAAATCTTATAGGGACATAGTCGCTAGCGTTTTCATAAATTCCTCTTATCACATGCGATCCTTGGTTAGCTCCTGAGTTACATGCACTACCACCAGACACTGCAATTCCTTTCATATCTAACTTGAAAGTCAACATGCCGTTACTTTCGTTATTAGGAAATGAGACCGAAAGAACTGTATACAAATAGTCTGTTGTACTTCCATTAAATCGAATTTGGTTTCCAAATTCTGAAATTAATTTGCCTTTCATGTAATCTCTTACTTCAGAAATGATTTGTTTATCTTTTTCAAGATCTTCGTAACAAATCTCAAGTGCTTTGTGCAATCCGGTTATTCCTATCATGTTTTCTGTTCCTGCTCTCAGTCCTCTTTCTTGTCCACCGCCAATCAGCATGGATTTTAGGCCAATTTTTTTATTGAGGTACAAAAATCCAACTCCTTGCGGTCCATGAATTTTGTGTGCTGAACAAGCGGCAAAGTGCACTCCTAGCTCTTCAAAATTTAAAGGAAAATGACCTACAGTTTGCACAGTATCTGAATGAAAATAAGCTTCATAGTTTTTACATAAATCACCTACTTTTTTCATGGGTAATAGAGTCCCAATTTCATTATTTGCATGCATTAGAGTTACTAAAGTTTTTTTATCTGAGCTGCTTAATAATTCTTCAAGATGATTTAAATCTACTTCTCCCAATTCATTTACGCGCACATAATCAATTGCAATCTCCTCTTTTGCGAGAACTTTTACTGTGGTCAATACTGCTTTGTGTTCTATTTCAGAAGATATAATACGAGTTACTCCAAGGTCATTGATGGCGCAGTTTATCGTCATATTATCGGACTCGGTTCCGCAAGAAGTGAAAATTATTTCGGAAGGCAAAGCTCCAAAGTGATTAGCAATTTCTTTTCTGTAAGTTTCAAGTTTGTTTTTTGCTTTACGACCAAAAGCGTGAGTTGCAGAAGGATTTCCGTAATTTGCTTTCATGCAATCTGTCATTGCCGCCATTACTTTATCATCCAAGTGAGTTGTTGCTGCACTGTCTAAGTATATTGCCATTTCTTATTCTTTTTATTACCAAAATTAGCAGCTCCAAATAGGTTGGGATTTGCTGTTTCATTTTTTTGAATTTTCAATCTATGAGTGTCTTATTTGTTTATTATCTCGTGAATATCGTTTATTATTTGATTGGCGATTGCAGTTGCTCCGTCCTCGGTTTCACTTTCAGAATATACTCTAATTATAGGCTCTGTGTTTGATTTTCTCAGGTGAACCCATTCGTTTTCAAAGTCTATTTTTACACCATCAATGTCATTAACTCGTTCGTTTGCATATTTCTCTTTCATTTTTACAAGCACTTCATCTACATTAATCTGCGGAGTTAATTGAATCTTGTTCTTGCTCATCTCATAGTTAGGAAGAGCATTGCGCATTTCTTTAGAAGTGATTTTTTCTTTTGCCAGATGGGTTAAAAATAAACCCACACCAACCAAAGCATCTCTTCCATAGTGACTTTCTGGGTAAATAATCCCTCCATTTCCTTCGCCACCAATCACGGCATTTTCTGCTTTCATTTTTTCTACCACATTTACTTCACCTACAGCTGAGGCAAAATATTGACCTCCGTTTTTTACTGTTACATCATTCAATGCTCGAGTAGAAGAAAGGTTAGAAACGGTATTTCCTGGTGTATTTTTTGTAACATAATCTGCTACAGCAACCAAAGTGTATTCTTCTCCAAACATACTTCCGTCATTGCAAACAAATGCCAATCTATCAACATCAGGATCTACTACAATTCCTAAATCTGCTTTTTGTTCTGTGACAAGTTTTGATATTTCGGTCAAATTCTCGGCAAGTGGTTCTGGATTATGTGGAAAATGACCAGTAGGTTCACAGTACAATTCAACTACTTCCACGCCTAGTTGTTTTAGCAAAGCAGGAATAAAAATTCCACCCGTAGAATTCACAGCATCTACAACCACCTTGAAACCTGCGTTCTTGATTGCTTCTTTGTCTACCAATTTTAGATCTAACACAGAGTCAATGTGTTTTTGTAAGTAGGAATCATCTTTCGAATAATTTCCGAGATCATCCACTTGAGAATAAGAATAATCGTCATTGTCTGCAATTCTTATTAATTCTTCTCCTTGTTCTCCAGATATAAATTCTCCTTGTTCATTTAGTAATTTAAGTGCGTTCCATTGTTTTGGATTGTGACTTGCTGTAATGATAATTCCTCCGTCAGCTTTTTCCATAGGAACTGCAATTTCTACAGTTGGAGTAGTGGAAAGGCCTAAATCAATCACTTTTACTCCCATTCCAATCAGTGTTCCTGATACCAAATTGGAAACCATTTCACCTGAAAGACGCGCATCACGGCCTATTACTATCGTTATATTTGATTTTCCAGAGGTGTTCTTAATCCACTGAGCGTATGCTGAAGTAAACTTTACAACATCAATAGGAGTTAAATTATCTGATATGTTTCCACCGATTGTTCCTCGTATTCCCGAGATAGATTTAATTAAAGTCATGGGTTGTTTTATTGTCCACACAAAGATAAGAAAAAAGCAGGTTTTCAATTCATATTTCTAATCGGGATATGAATGTCATTTTGTGGATAAAATTCTATTACAAGCTATGAAAATTGATGCTAATACTGAGCGCAATTGATTAAATTAATCAAACCTTTCCCAATGCTTCTTTAATAAAGTCTTTGATTTGCTGAGTTTGATTAGCAGCTTTGTTTTTTCCTATTTGAGAAGCAACATACGCTCCCAAGAATATCAATAAAAACAAAGGAGAAATATAGAGTAAAAGTCCACTTTTTCCAAGAGAAAGCATTCCAGAACCTATAACAGCACAGATTGTAAAACCTGCAAGTCCAAACACATAAATAACCATGAAAGTTGCCCATAAGTTGGGTTTTGGGCCAACAATACCTCGAACTATAGTTCCATCCGCAGTTTCTTCTAAATTGAATGAGGCATGAGGCGACCAATAATGCTGATGTACTGGATGAATGTCAATCGTACAGTGATTGTGCCGCTTACTAAAAGTGAAATCATCTAAATGAAACTGCTCGTGAGCAATCAGTAATTTTCGCACTTCATCTGGTCTCAAAGCTACTTCTTCTCGAATTCTAGGTCTCACTTTAATCTCTGACATGATTTCAACTCTTATTCACTAAATGTAGCGAATATTCCTCTTTTTTAAAAACTGATTTTTGTCATAAAGCTAAAAATAAGAGCAGAGCTAAATGGATCCCAAATCAGTTTGAATTATTTGTGATTAGGCAGTAATCTCATTTTTTTATAAATGATTTTGAAGAGTCCAATGCTTATTAGTCCAATAATTAGTGCTGAATAAAAAACCTCTTCGTAGCCAAAATCTCTTCGTGCTTCATAGTTATTTCGGTAATATACTTCATGTAAAAACAAATAAAAAAATAGAGGTAAAACTGGAAGCCAAACATGCAGATACATTGCTGTGACTATTGAAAATCTACTTTTATAATTGGAGAAATAACCTTTGACAGTGAAAATAATGGCAAGCGCATAAGCAATAAAAACTAATGTAAAAAAGAACTCCTCATCTGCACGAAGAAATACACCAAAGAATACTGCTAATAGTCCCGAAATAACAGGGGTTAAAACTAATGCAAGAATCCCATAGAGGTAATCGCGCCAATGAATTTGTTTGAAGATCCAAACCATCAATGCCATCATCAGGAACCATGCTAATACCACTTTGGTTGTTTCGTTATTTCCATAATTTGCTTGGAAAGCGCCTCTATTCTTCAGTTTCAATTGCGCCAAGGTTTGTACTTTGTTACTTACGGTATTTCTCCAAGAATTGTATCTATAATTATCGTTCGTATTTGACTCGTAATAGCGCATGTTGTAATCTTGCCTTGTTCCTTTTAGCTCGTTTTCGGTAATTTGTTTTGCTGAAGCTATTACTTCGTTCACAGTGTATTTATTGTATGAAAATATGTAGTCAGCTACAATTTCTTCTACTTGATTACTAGTAGCTAAAATAAATAAATTGGTTGTATTTAAAGGAATAGGATTATTTAAATAGTCTTCATAAGTCATTCGTTTTTCTTGGTAATAGGAATTATCTGAATAGTCATCTTTTATTATTTCTACATAAGAGGATTCTGCCTCGTAAGTTGTTTCATCATTTTGCTCAGGCACCCAGTAGTAAGATGAAATGAAGTTGGAATATTTTATTTTATAACGATTTCCCTCTTCTTCAATAACTTCACTGTTATTTAATATTAAGTTACCCAAGTTTAAGTTTTTAATGTCTTTATTGAGTTCAGCATTAGTAGCTGCGTGTTGTATTTTTACATCATTTGTATAAGGAATAAATGATATCAAGATATAGGCCACAAAAAACATCAGGAAGTATAGAAAGAAATTCATGTATTCAAGAGGAATAGATAGTTTGCCTCCAGATTTTTCTACATTGTATCTAGCTTGAATCACAAGCCAATAAACAATGAATACAATGACTGGAATAATCATTAAAGTTACGCCCCATTCAGCTTCTGGGAATGAATATTTGATGTCGTAGCCAATAAGCCATACATTAAAAACATAAATGACGAGCATAAATAAGATCGCAATAGGCATAAAAATATGCACTTTGGTTACCCAGAAATTTGGGAAATTGTGCAATAGATAGTTATCAAATTTTTGAAATAAATTCATTGAGTTTTATATTAAAAAGGATTAGAATAATTTTTTGGTAGAGGAACTTATATCCCTGAAATAATGAATTTTATAATTTTCATTCAAAATCAATTTAAGAAATTCTTCCGGAGAAATTTCAAGTGGCACTTTCACATCCAAAGTTTTTCCTGCAGGTTTTATTTCTGCAGCACTGACTATTTTCATCAATTCTTCGGATGAAAAATTACCCTGAATTTCAAACTGATTTTCTTTTCTGTTTTCTCCAATTTTAGAAATTTCTCCTTCATACACTAAATCTCCTTTTTTCAAGAAAATAATAGCGTCCGACACGTTTTCTATTTCGTGTAATTGCTGCGAACTCAAAATCACACTTACTTTTCTGTCTGGATTTGATACGATTGTTCTCAAATCGGTCAAGAATTTCTCTTGAGCATTGATATCTAAATTTGCAATGGGCTCGTCTAAAACCAGAAGGTCAGGGGAGGAGATTAGCATTTTTGCTAACTGAAATCTTAATCGATAACCTGTAGAAATTTCCTTCCATTTTAAGTCAATGTATTCTTCTAATCCTAGTTGTTGGACTAATTCATCTACCAAATTGTCGGCTGCACTTCCCTTTATACCTCTGATTGTAGCCTCAAAAATCAAGTTTTTTCTTAGCGAGCCATACCACTTTGGAATTCTCTGTGGGATGTAAGCAATTTTTTGTTTTGCCCATTCCCAAGTGAAGTTAATGGCGTCACTTTTCCTCCCAAAATAATTAAGAACTCCGCTATCTATGGATAAATCTCCGGCAATAATTCTTAGAAGTGTAGTTTTTCCATTTCCATTTTCACCAACAATTCCAGTTATTTGTCCTGGTTTTAGTGATACAGAAATTTTCTTTAGTGTGAATCCACCTGATCTGTAATTCTTGGTAACTTCTTTAGAAGAAAATAATGTCATAGTGTTGTTTTGGTTACAACATTAAAGAACGGGAATTATTATTTAATATCTATTTTAAAATTTGTTAAAAGAAATAATTATCTCCTAATACCTAAAATTCCTAATAATCCTCTTCCCAATTCTCTCGCAAGTGTTCTTCCAATTTGGCGAACCATGGTGTTTTTACTCAAGTCCTCAAAAAATCCTCTGTCCTTTTTTCTCACCACTTTTCTGCCTTTTTCTCTTTCTTTCTCCAATTCTTCTTGGTGTTCAGCTTTTTGTGCTTTTTTGAGTTTAGCAGTCAGAATTTCGTGAGCACTTTTTCGGTTTATTGTCTCTTCGTACTCTTTTACCAAATCTGAGTTTGAGACCAATTTATCAATTTCTGTTTGTTTCAAAACATCCATTCTGGTGATTGGCGCTCTCAGTAAGGTTGCAGCAAGTGGAGTAGGGATTCCTTTCTCGTTAAGGCAGGTAACCAAGGCTTCTCCAATTCCCAAAGAAGTAATTAAGGTTTCGGTATCGTAAAACTCTGATATTGGGTAGTTTTCTACTGTTTTCTTTATTGCTTTTCTGTCTTTGGCTGTAAATGCTCTGAGCGAGTGTTGAATTTTCATCCCCAGCTGGCTCAATACTGCATCAGGAATATCGGTAGGGTTTTGGGTGCAAAAATACACTCCCACACCTTTACTTCTGATTAGTTTTATGATGGCTTCCAATTGTGCTTTCAATGCTTTGCTGGCTTCTGTAAATACCAAGTGAGCTTCGTCTATAAACAAAGCCAATTTTGGAACATCAGTATCTCCTTGTTCGGGGAAATTGGAATAAATCTCTGCCAATAAACTCAGCATAAAAGTAGAAAACAGCTTCGGTTTATCCTGAATATCACTTAATCGGATGATAGATTGAATTCCTCTTCCTTCTTTGTTTTTTCTCAATAAATCATGTACATCAAAAGATTTTTCTCCAAAAAAACGTTCGGCTCCTTGTTGTTCAAGCTCAATTATTTTTCTCATTATTGCTCCCACAGATAGGGAAGAAAAACCTCCGTATTCTCTTTCTATGTCTTCTTTTCCTTCGTTTGCAAGGTATTGAATAGTAGTTTTCAAATCATCCAAATCCAAAAGTGGAAGTGTATTGTCGTCACAATATTTAAAAACCAAAGAAATTATTCCTCCTTGGGTTTCATTGAGGTCCAATATTTTTGACATCAATACAGGACCAAACTCTGTGATTGTGGCTCTCAGTTTCACTCCTTTTTCATCCGAAATAGTTAATAATTCTACCGGCAAAGCAGACGATTCGTATGGTAAATCACCAATTGAAATATGGCGCAAGGCAATGTGTTCGTTAGATACTCCTTCGGCTGCCATACCTGATAAATCTCCTTTCAAATCCATCATCAAGCAAGGAATTCCTTTTAAGGATAATTGCTCCGCAAACACCTGAAGAGTTTTTGTTTTCCCGGTACCGGTTGCGCCCGCAATTAGCCCATGACGAGAAATAGATTTCAGAGGAATTTTAATGTGAGTATTGGGAATACATTCTCCATCATACATTGCGCCACCAAGCGTTATATAATCTTTTTTATAGGTATATCCATTCTCTATATGTTCTCTAAAAGCTTGTTTGCCCATCCGATTCTGTTTTATCTTCTATTTCTTTTTTGTAATATCAATCTGACTTCGGTTCTTTTTAGTTTAAAATTACTTTTTCCTTTAAAAAAAATTAGTTTTCCAATGTCATTTTCAAATTGAACTAGAATAGATTTCTCATCCAAAATTTTCACAACTTTTCCTTTACTTCCTTTTTGTATAAGCTCATTTAAATCATTTTTCAAAAGTACAAATCTATTCAAATACCATCTTTTTAATCTTGTAAGACCATAAAAATCTTCTTCTTTTCCAGTAATCCGAAAATAGAGTTTTCTCAATCCATATCCTATTCCATCAAAAAATAGATATCCAATAGATTCACCAATTACGCTAAATATTATTTCTCCAACTGGCATTTATTAATTTGTTTTCTACTCAAATCTACTAAAAACATACAAATATGATAGATTTGTGTTTTATTTTTAATTCAAATTTTCTGCCTTACCTTTGTTTAAAATAAGAAAAAATGGAAACCAAAAGACAGATTGAATCCAGAAAAGAAGTTTTTGAGTTGGTTAATACTTTTTATGCTAGAATAAGAAAAGATGATTTTTTAGGTCCTATTTTCAATAGAATGTTGGCTACTGAAGAGATTTGGACTAAGCACCTGGAAAGGCTAACCGATTTTTGGGAAAGTAATTTATTTTCTGTGAAAAAATTTGCTGGAAATCCAATGGAAGCTCATCAAAAAGTAGATAAAACGCACAATTACAAAATTGCCCAAGATCATTTTTATGAGTGGCTACTGTTATGGAACTCTACGATAGACTACTTATTTGTAGGAGAAAAAGCAGAACTAGCCAAAGAAAAAGCCAGACGAATGTCTACTCATTTGCACATTAACATGTGGAAGAATAAACCAGAAAATCTATTGGATACTTAATTCAAAATTAGCTAATTGCTTAGCTATGTTTTTCATGATGATGAATTTATCTTCGTCTTCGTTTGCAGCAGAAAAATAAGTTTTTAGCACCAATTGTGCTTCCATAATATTTTCTTCTTCAAAAGGTCCTTCCAAGTTTTCGATAATTGTGTAAGCTTCAAACGCTTCCATGTAAGAGCCATTGATAGCCGCAGTCACAAACTTATCCATATTCTCATGCGAGTTGAAACCAGTTTGCCAAAAAGCATTAAGCGCAAGCAATCTCATTTCTTCTTTATCACTGTTCAATTGCTCCAACAAAAATGGAATAGAAGCAGTAGATTTTAATTCCAAAATGATTTTCTGTGCTTCGTTTCTGATTAGTTCATCTTCGTTATTTTCTATTAAATAAAAAATCGAAGGAATAACTTTTTCAGTTCCTTTTGATCGCACTCTTTTCAGTGCCGACATTAATGTCTTCTTGTCTTTTGAAGCTAAATCTAGAATGAGGTCTTTGATTAAAAGGTCTTTTTTTGTCTCTGCCATTTTGGTCGTTTAAAATAAGGTTACAAAGATAAGTCTAATACTTTTAATAGAGAGTTGAATAATTTAATTAGTTTTGAAAAAAGGTT
>JBDMYC010000266.1:0-24987 GCA_039770535.1 Flavobacteriales bacterium | reverse complement strand
TCATGTAAATTATTCCTCCTTTTTTCATGGAAGAGACGTAGTGTTTCATATCATTAACGAGAATATTTCGGTTTATATTTGCCAAAACCAACTCGTATTTATCGGTCTCTGTAAGTAATTCAGCTCCGCCTTCTAGCACTTCTATTTTCTTACAATCATTTAATTCTAAGTTATCTATCGTGTTCTGGAAAGCCCATTCGTCAATATCTATTGCTACGGCACTTTCGCAACCCAGCTGTTCTGCTAAAATTGCCAAAATCCCGGTTCCAGAACCCATATCTAATACTGTTTTATTTTCAAAATCTATGCCAAACATAGCTTTCATTACCAAGTAAGTTGTTTGGTGATGCCCTGTCCCAAAAGACATTTGAGGGTTTATTACAATTTCATATTCAAATCCTTCTTCCTTTTCGTGAAAAGGTGCTCGAATGATACAATGCTTGTCGATATAGATAGGTTCGAAATTTTTTTCCCATTCTGCATTCCAATTTTCATCTTCAATCAGTTTGTGCGAGAAATTAACAATTTCAGTATCAATCGTTTTTAAAACCTCTTCTACTTTGCTCAAATTAAACTCTTTGTGTTGAATGTAAGCATCTACAATATTTCCATTTTGCTCAAAACTTTCGAATTCTATTTCGGCTAAATAAGTAATCAAAATTTCGCTCCACGGCTGCGGTTCTTTCAACTCAAAGTGACAGTGATAATAATTCATGATTTATATTGAATTTATAATTTGAATAAAAGAATCTACCTCCAAAGATGCACCTCCTATCAATCCTCCATCAATATCAGGTTGAGAAAATAATTCTTTGGCGTTAGCTGGTTTACAGCTTCCTCCGTAGAGAATAGAAATTGAATTTGCCACTTCTTCGTTATATTTTTCTTTCAGTGTTTCCCTTATAAAATGATGCATTTCTTGAGCTTGTTCGCTTGTTGCAGTTTCTCCCGTACCAATTGCCCACACAGGTTCGTAGGCGATTACTACATTGAGTATTTGCTTTGCATCCAAATGAAATAAACCTTCAGTAATTTGAGATTTAACTACCTCAAAATGAGAATCAGATTTTCTTTGTTCCAATTCTTCTCCACAACAATAGATTGGCTTCAAATCGCATTCCAATAATCTATCGACTTTTTGAGCCAACATATCATTTGTTTCATGAAAATAGGCTCTTCTCTCAGAGTGACCCACCAAGCAATAATGCAAGTTTTCACTGTCATAATCAAAATCTCTCAACATTTCTGCTGAAATTTCTCCTGTGTAAGCACCATTGTTTTTGTGTGAGCAGTTTTGTGCTCCAATTTTCACATCCCAATCTGGCATACTTATCATGGTATCCAAATAGATAGAAGCTGGAAAAATAATTACTTCCGCTTCATTTTCAATTTCGTCTTTTTTAGAATTAAACTCTACCACATAGTTAATGACCTCCTCATCCAGAAGATTCATTTTCCAATTCCCTGCTACTATCTTTTTTCTCATTGTTTTTTAGTCGTTAGTCCCTAGTAATTATTCTTTAGTTTCTTTACTGATGAATAATTTAATTTAAATCAAATACTCGAATCATTGATTCTAGTTGATTATCAATAATTTCTAATGCCTTGTCCTCTTTTAATTCGCTTTGTCCTGCAATTAATCCATCTATTTGTGACAACAGTACTTTGTTGGATAGCACTTCTACTTTCACATGGTTGAGTACAGTTGTAAATTGGTCTAACCCAACAATGTTTCCTGCTCTTCCGCTTGCTACTCCTACCAAAACTGCATTTTTATGATTGAAATTACTAGGCGCTATTCCATCCATGAAAAGTTTAACTGCTCCCGTAAAAGATCCATTGTATTCTGGAATCACAAAAATAAAAGTCTCAACTTTATTTATTTTCGTCTCTATCAATTCTTCCACTTCTGGAGAATGATTTCCGTACATGTTTTCCATAAAGTCGGCTGGCAGCTCAGCTAAATCAACTATTTGACTAGGTAGCTGTTTTGTTTTTAACAAGGATTGGTAAGTCTTTGCAATTTTCAAAGAGTTACTCTCTTTCCTATTTGTACCTGATATTATTGTTATCATTAATTTTTACTTTCTTTTTTTTGTCATGCTGAATTCATTTCAGCAACTCTATTCATTTAAATATTACGTTAGAATACTTGTGTGAAATATTCTCTTGGAGATCCTGAAACCAGTTCAGGATGACTCGTGTTATTTTATGTTTCACTTTTTGAACTGTTCTAGGTACAATTTTAAATCGTTAACACTCTTTAAAATCACTCTAACTGACAGGATAACTTATTTGTCAGTTCGAGTGGTTTGACTTTGCGACAGCAAAATTCAAATTGTATCGAGAACCTATTCATCAATTTATCAAGTCTGTATCGCTCCCACATTATATCTTTCTGTGATGGGTGCGTGATTTGCTGCTTCTATTCCCATTGAAATTACTTTTCTTGTTTCTAAAGGATCTATAATTGCGTCAATCCATAATCTTGCGGCTGCATAATAAGGATTTATTTGACTGTCGTATTTGTTTTTAATCTTATCGAATAATTCTTTTTCTTTAGCTGGAGTAATCGTTTCTCCTTTCTTTTTCAATGAAGCAACCTCTATTTGCACCAATACTTTGGCGGCTTGTTTTCCTCCCATTACAGCAATTTCTGCGGTTGGCCATCCCACAATTAATCTTGGGTCATAGGCTTTTCCGCACATGGCATAATCTCCTGCTCCGTAGCTATTTCCCATTACAATTGTAAACTTAGGAACTACCGAATTTGCCATTGCACTCACCAATTTGGCTCCATCTTTTATAATCCCTCCATGTTCCGATTTACTTCCAACCATAAATCCTGTAACGTCTTTCAAGAATACCAATGGAATTTTCTTCTGGTTGCAATTCATTATAAACCTTGCCGATTTATCTGCCGAGTCGGAATAAATTACTCCACCAAACTGAACTCCTTCCTTCTTAGATTTTACAATTTTTCTTTGGTTAGCAACAATCCCAACTGCCCATCCGTCAATTCTTGCATATCCACAAACAATCGTTTGTCCGTAATCTGCTTTAAACTCTTCGAACTCTGAATCATCAACAATTCTGGTGATAATATCTCTTACTTCGTAAGGTTTTGATCTTTCTTCTGGGAATAATCCGTAAATTTCTTCTTGTTTTAATGCAGGTAATTTAGGTTCTTTTCTGTCAAAACCAGCAGTATCAAAATCGCCAATTTTATCCATCAATCCTCTAATTGTGTTCAAACAATCTTCGTCATCTTTGCTTTTGTAATCGCACACTCCAGAAATACTAGTGTGAGTTGTTGCTCCACCAAGTGTTTCGTTATCAATAGATTCACCTATTGCAGCTTTCACCAAATAACTTCCTGCAAGGAAAATAGAACCTGTTTTGTCTACAATCAAAGATTCGTCAGACATGATTGGAAGGTAAGCTCCACCTGCTACACAACTCCCCATTACTGCGGCAATTTGCACAATTCCCATTGAACTCATTCGTGCATTGTTTCTGAAAATTCTTCCGAAGTGTTCTTTGTCGGGGAAAATCTCATCTTGCATAGGTAAGAAAACTCCTGCACTATCTACCAAATAGATAATTGGCAATCTGTTTTCCATTGCAATTTCTTGTGCTCTTAGGTTTTTCTTTGCTGTGATTGGAAACCAAGCCCCTGCTTTTACTGTGGCATCATTGGCAACTACAATACATTGTTTTCCTGCAACATATCCAATTTTTATGACCACACCACCACTTGGGCATCCGCCATATTCTTTGTACATATCTTCGGCAACAAAAGCGCCAATTTCTTGTCTTTGACTGTCTTTGTCTAGCAATAATTCTATTCTTTCTCGAGCTGTAAGTTTTCCTTTGGCGTGGTGCTTCTCTATTCTAGATTTTCCTCCGCCCAAAGCAACTTTGGCTAACTTTTGTTCCATTTTTGAAATCAAAAGCTTCATTGTATCTTCGTTTTTATTAAACGTAATGTCTTGTTTCTTCATTAATTAACTCGTTTTAATTAACTAAAAATTTGTTTTAGTAATTTGAGTTTAAAAATACCGTTTTTAAAGGTTTTTTGCAATGAATAAATGAGATTTGTTTTAAAAGAAAAGATAAATTATGCGTAAGTTTGTGTAAATACTACGCATAATGAAAAAGATTCAAGATATAAAAGTTGCTGTGGATGCTGTTGTTTTTGGTTACGAAAAACAAAAATTGTCCATCTTATTAATAAAAAGAGGGATTGAACCCTACAAAAACACTTGGGCATTGCCAGGAGGATTGGTTCTTGATGATGAATCTTTGGAAGATGCTGTTGTGAGAGAACTGCAGGAAGAAACAAGTGTCGAGATAAATTATTTGGAACAGCTATACACTTATGGAACTCCAAAAAGAGATCCCAGAAATAGAGTTGTTTCTGTGGCTTATGTTGGTCTTGTAAGTCCTTCGCAATTTAAATTGGAAGCGAACACAGACGCTCATGAAGCGGAATGGTTTGATGTAAAAGAACTACCTCAATTGGCATTTGACCACCAAGAAATCTTAAATAAAGGAATTGAAAGAGTGAGAGCAAAAATAAAATATCAACCCATAGGTTTTGAATTGTTGGAAACCTATTTCCCTTTTTCCGATTTAGAACACCTTTATCAAACAATTTTAGATAAGAAAATTGACCGAAGAAACTTCAGGAAAAAGATTTTAAGCTTTGGAATTCTGAAAGAAACAAACAAAATACACCAAGAGGGAAGTGGACGACCTGCTAAACTTTTCACCTTCAATCACAACAAATACAGAGAGTTAGAAGAGAATGGGTTTCACTTTGAAATTAAATTAGCGTAAATTTTACACTAATTACTTGCTCAGTAAAATATCTTACTCTATATTTGTGTGAAATTAACGCAATATGATTCTCAATCTAGATAAAAACTTCAACCCTTTTTCGGAAGAAAAAGAAATAGCACACGAAACATTTACCTTTTCGGGTGGTGAACCTCATATAAAAATTACCGAGGATTTATCTCAAGTAAATGAAGTAACAATCACCCAGAGGATTCAATCCTTTAATGATGTTGGTTTTATTCTATTAGCTGTAAATGCACTTCGAAATCAGCTTGTAGAAAAAATTAATTTGTTTATTCCTTATTTTCCTGCAGCTCGCCAAGACAGATTGATGGTTGCGGGCGAACCACTAAGTGTGAAGGTTTATGCTGAGTTGATAAATAACATGAACCTGAACAAAGTAACCATTTACGATCCACATTCGGAGGTGGCTCCTGCCCTACTCAATAATTGTGTGGTGATAGAGAATTATTCTTTCATCAAGAAAGTAACCGAGAGTTTATCGAGCGATTTACTTTTGGTTTCGCCAGATGGTGGAGCATTGAAAAAAATATACAAAGTAGCTGCTTACCTAAAAGATTATGAAGTAGTAGAAGGTTCAAAATCGCGAGATGTAAAAACTGGAAAACTATCTGGATTCAAAGTATATACAGAAGATCTAAAAGGGAAAGATTGCTTGATTGTAGATGATATTTGTGATGGCGGAGGAACTTTTTTAGGTCTTGCCAAAGAACTAAAAGCAAAGAATGCAGGAAAATTATACTTAGCTGTGAGCCATGGGATTTTTAGCAAAGGGTTTGAAGAATTGAGTAAAGCATATGACAAAGTATTTACTACTGATAGTTTTAGAAATATTGAAGATGAATTGGTGGTGCAAATTGGATTAAAAGAATTGATATAAAAATTATGAAAAAGACAATAAATGATTTAGCTTATTTAATTAAAAAAGCAAAAGATAATAACGAACCAAAACCAATTGTATTTTTAGGGGCTGGAGCTTCAGTTTCAGGAGGAATTCCTCTGGCTAGTGGTATAATTGAACAAATTTTAAAAGATTTCAAAGATAAACCTGCAATAAAAAATCTGTCTAAGGAAAAAAAAAGAAGATTATTATGAATTAATGTCAGTATTGAACGCAAAAGAAAGAAGAAAACTTTTTCAAGACTACATTCATGATTCAAAAGTTAATACTGCTCATATATATTTAGCGCAATTAGTTGATTTAGGATATATAGATTATGTTCTAACCGTAAATTTTGACGACTTACTACTGAGAGCTTGTGGACTTTTTAATTACACAATGCCTACCTATGACATTTCTAATATTAGTGAATTCACAACCACTACTTTCCAAAAGCATTCTATAACCTATTTACATGGACAACATTATGGAGAATGGCTTTTGAATGCCAAAGGAGAATTAAACAAAGTGAAAGATAGAATTCCAGAATTACTAAACAAAATTTGTCACGACAGAACTTTTATAATTGTTGGTTATAGTGGTGAAGATGAAGTTTTTGATTGTATAAAGACATTTGCTAGTTTTGATAATGAATTATTCTGGGTAAATTATCTTGACCATAAACCTAGCGAGAGTGTTTCAGAAAATTTATTAGATATTTCTACAAAAAATGCACATTCGATTTCTGGATATGATGCAGATACTTTTTTTCTGGATTTACACTCAAAGCTAGAGGTAGAAACTCCTAAAATTATAGATAAACCTTTTTCTTTTTTAAAATCCATGATGGATGAAGTGAAAATTCCTGAAGAGGATGATGTCAAAGAAAATCACAAAGAGCTGTACAAAAGTTTATCTGAAAGATTGGAAATAAGCAATAGATGGATAGAGAGAGCAATTAATGAAATTGAAGAAGATGACTCTGTTGAAAAGTTTAAGCAGGAAATTATTGAAGCGTACGTTAAAGAAAAATTTGAAGAAAATGAACAGAATTTTTTAAATAAAATTAATGAAGATAAATTTAGAAATGCCAAACCAGAATTGTCAGATTTTTATTTAGCTTGGGGTAATAAAATTAAAGATGAAAATAGTACTAACAATGATGAAAATTATTTTAACGAAATTAGTGCTAAATATAAAAAAGCCATTGAACTAAACGCTAAAAATGATATTATTTATAATAATTATGGCAATTTAATTGGAGATAGAGCTCAGCTATTATCAGATACAAATTTATTTAATGAAAGTTTTGTACTGCATAAAAAAGCCATAAATGTAAATCCGAAGATCGCAATAAATTATGCTAATTACGGAATATCATTATCTGATCTAGCTGAATTAACTAAAGACGAAAATACTTATCAAAAAAGCTTTGCACAATACAAAAAAGCTATAGAACTAAATCCAAAAAATGAAAATTTTCATTACAATTATGGAACTACACTTTCCAAATTTGCAATATTAAAATCTGATGTAAACTTATTTAAAGAGGGATTTACAAAATTTGAAATGGCAATTAAATTAAATCCTAAAAACTTCAAAAGTTATGACAATTATGGTAATTCACTTTCAGATTTCGCCAAATTTTCATCTGACGAAACATTTCTCAAAGAAAGCTTAAATCAATTAAAAAAAGGGCATGAGCTAGGAGGTGATTGTTATAATCTATCCTGTTGCTACGCATTATTAAATGACAAACCAAATTTTCTGAAATATTTGAAAGAAACATTAGAAAAAGATAAAACAACAATAAATCAAATTAATAATGATGAGGATTTTAAAAAATTCAGAGAAGATGAGGACTTTAAAAAATTACTCAGTCAATACAAAAACAACTAACTATGAACCCTTTATTTTATACAGACGGCTACAAAGTAGACCACAGAAGACAATATCCCGACCAAACCACTTTGGTTTATTCCAATTGGACACCAAGAAAAAGTAGAATTGAGGGAATAGATGAAGTTGTATTTTTTGGACTTCAATATTTTATCAAAAAATATATCATTCAAGATTTTCAAACTAACTTTTTTAATAAATCAAAAGATGAAGTTTGCAAGAAATACAGCCGAAGAATAAACAACTACCTAGGCGAAAATCAAGTGGGAATAAAACACATAGAAGACTTGCATGATTTGGGTTATATCCCAATGGTGATAAAAGCATTGCCAGAAGGAGCTTCCGTTCCTATTCGTGTTCCCATGTTTACAATGTACAATACATTGCCAGAGTTCTTTTGGCTTACCAATTATTTCGAAACTTTAATCTCTACTACTGTTTGGATGCCTTGTAACTCGGCAACTATTGCCAAACAATACCGAATGATTTTGGACAATTATGCGAAAGAAACTTCTTCCATTCCAGAATTTGTGGATTGGCAAGGTCACGATTTTTCAATGAGAGGAATGGCTGGACTGGAAGCTGCAATTATTAGTTCTGCAGGTCATTTGCTGAGCTTTACTGGAACAGACACAATTCCAACTGTAGATTTTATGGAAGATTATTACGGAGCTAACTCCGATACCGAATTAATTGGTGGGTCGGTTGCTGCGACTGAGCATTCGGTTATGTGTATGGGAACAAATATGGGAGAGCAAGAAACTTTCAAAAGATTAATTACGGAAGTTTATCCAAGTGGAATTGTTTCAATCGTTTCGGATACTTGGGATTTGTGGAAAGTATTGACAGAATATTTGCCAAATCTCAAAGAAGAAGTACTTGCTAGAGATGGAAAAGTGGTGGTGAGACCAGATAGCGGGGATCCTGCCGATATTATTTGTGGAAATCCAAACGGAAAATCGGAAGAGGAGAAAAAAGGAGTAATCCAATTATTGTGGGAGACTTTTGGAGGTAACACTAACGAAAAAGGTTACAAAGAATTGGACTTTCACATTGGAGCAATTTATGGCGATAGCATTACGCTTGAAAGAGCCACAGACATTTGCGAGAGGTTGAAACAAAATGGCTTTGCCTCAACCAATGTTGTGTTAGGCATTGGTTCTTTTACCTATCAATACAATACTAGAGATACTTTTGGGTTTGCAATGAAAGCAACTTATGGTGAGGTTGCTGGCGAAGGAAGAGAAATTTACAAAGACCCAATTACAGATGATGGAACAAAAAAATCTGCAAAAGGCTTAATCAAAATCATTAAAGAAAATGGAAAATATAAAATGATTGATCAAGCAACTTGGGAACAAGAAAAGCAAGGAGAACTGAAAGAAGTTTTTAGAGATGGAAAGATTTTAGTTGATCAGACTTTGGCAGAAATTAGAGCTAAGATTAAGCTTTAAACCCTATAAAGTAAGTAGTTTGTCGTAAACATGACATAAGAAAGTCGTAGAAATTGCGTTATCTTTCAGTCTGTTAATTCTTAAATTTACACAAATGAAAACTTTAAATATGGAACTTATTTCAAAACGGATTTTAGAATCGAGAAAAGCAAAAGGTTATTCTCAAGAACAATTGGCAGAATTATCTCATGTAAATTTGAGAACGATACAAAGAATAGAAAATCAGGAAAATGAACCGAGAGGGAAAACGCTTCAATTAATTTGTGAAGCTCTGGATTTAAAAATTGAAGAGTTGAATTCTGATAAAATTGAAAGTAAAAATCTGGCAACTAAAATTGTAAATATATTTTTCTTACTGATTCTAAATTTAGTGTTAGCTTTCATAGTTGGGCTCTTAACACTAGATGCTCATGCTGATTTGGAAAGTAGAACATGAGGTTTTCTCTTGAGTTTTTTCATTCCTTTTTTTATTGTTTGGAAAACTCCAAACATGTCCGGATTGGAACGAATTATCAAATTTGGAGCTGGTTATATTTATTATTTAATCAGCTCCCTATTTATAATTGGTTTTGCAGTTGGATTTGTAACTTGTCTTTATCCATGCTTAGTAATTTGTTTAAGCGTTTTATTATATGGCAATGAAATTCAATCTTTATTAGAAAGCAAGAAAAAAACTTAAACCTTCTTCTTAATAATCCTCTGAGGATAAACAGTTCTCACTGCTTTTATCCTAGCAATGTCTTCGGCAGTTCTCACTGCTTCGCGTTTGGCACTTAATTCCGTGAATGAAACTCCAAATTTATCCAGACATAAGTGATTTCTCAGTTGGTTTATTCCATTCATTAATTCATCTCTCACACTCAGGTAAGTTCCGTATCTGGCTGTGGCATCATACTCCAATCCTATGGTTGCCTCTTTGTTTACAGTTTTGAATTCGCCTATTAATTTGAACGCTTCATACCTTTCTTCCCAAAGTTTAAGGTCATTTTTGTCAATGAATTTTCCGTGTGTTTCCAATCCTATTAATCTCCCAATATTTGCTTTGCAAGTAATTTCGTTCACTAAATCTAGTTTAGGTAAATTTTCACCATTTTGCTTATTAGTAAGGAATTCCATTACAGATAAATTCACATCTGACAAAAATTTATCTTGCTCCCCTTCTATCATTATTTCATTGGCTTTATTGACATAAATTTCCAGTACATCTCTTTCGTTTTTAACGATTGGAATTGGATCATCTACTGAGTTTTTCTCGGGCAATTTAGCAGGAATTCCCTCCTCCGATTCCAAAGTAGTGGAAAGAATAATAAAAGCTAATAATAAAAATGCAATGTCAGCAATGGAGCTGGCATCTATTGAGTTGGGTCTTAGTTTCATGTTGAAAAAATTTAAGTGAATAATATATTGTAATTAAATTTCCTCCTTTTTGTTTGTTCTAAGGTAACGTGTTTTGATTGTTTTTATTGGTGTAAAAAATGGGGAAATGATACAAGTCTAAAACAAGATGAATAACAGATGAAAAAGTTCTCGATACTAAATAATTTCCTATTCAGTCAATTATTTCACTCGAAATGACAGACTTATGTTTTTGTCAGTTCGAGTGGTTTTATTGTAGCAATAGCGGAAATAAAAATGTATCGAGAACTAAGGCGAGAATCACTTTTCATTGAAGTATTTCATAGTTGCCTATCTAAACTACTTAATTATCTTCCCAAAAGTTTTAAAAATCAACCAAATATCTCCAAAGAAACTTTGGTTTTCAATATATTGACTATTCAATAATAGTTTCTTTGGCATTATTTCATTTACATATTCTTCTTCTGGGTTTTCTGATTTCCCTAATAATTCATTTTCATTAATAAACTCGATAGAAGCCAAATCAGTTAATCCTGGCCGAACTGACAAAACCTTCAATTGTTGTTTAGAGTAGAGTTTTACATATTTTGGCACTTCTGGTCTTGGCCCAACAATACTCATATCACCTTTTATTACATTGAGTAATTGAGGAATTTCATCTAGTTTCAACTTCCTCAAAACTTTTCCTATTCCAGTGATTCTCCCGTCATTATTTCCTACAGTTATTTGTCCAGCTTTGTCTGATCCAGGTTTCATTGTTCTGAATTTAAACAACTTAAATTCCTCTTGATTCTTCCCCACTCTTGTTTGTCTGTAAAAAATTCCTCCTTTACTTGTAACCAAAATCAGTATACTTATCCCAACAAAAAATGGAGAGAAAAGGATTAATCCTATGACAGAGGAAACGATATCGAACAATCTTTTAATCAAAATTACAGGCTCAAAAAGTTAGTAGGTGGAGTGAATAAGCTATCCGAATTTTCTACAAATTTAAAATTGGATAAAGCGGCATTTCCAAGTGTGTCAGTGAGACCTTCTTTTTCGGTCCAGCCGAAGAATTTCCATTCAGCAGCAATGGGAATTCCCTCAATTTCTTTGTAATTTGAATAAGCAATTGCATGCGGATCTTCTTCCGCTTTTTCCACTGAGCTGCTTGCAGTTACAATATAAGCAGCAGCAGAAATTCTATTTGTATTTGTATCCGAATACACTTTATACCAGTCGTTTGGATCATCTCCGGTTCCATCTTCAAAACTTAATTTTTGGTAGTTGTAGACCACTTCGTCCATTGTTCTTTTTTCTGAACCTGACCAAATTGTTCCTTGATCACTCATTTTGTAGGGAAACAAGAAAAAATAAGACCAAGTGTAAGCATCAAATCTCACTCGCTTTTCATTCATTCCTGGCGAATAAAACACCTTGTCTTTTATGAAATAAACTTTTTCCCCACTTTCAAGTGCTATCAATCCTTGCGAGGAATTGGTTGCTAGGGTCAATTGTCCATTAATTCTTTGTTTTCCTCCAAAGTATAGTGCCAAATCAAATTGAATATTATCATGTTTTAAAAAAGCTTCTTTTTGATGCTCTTTTTCGATTTTTTCTACCAAAGTGAGTGCTGCTTGAATCGGAGTTTCAACTTCTTTTTCCTCTTTTATTTCTCCACAACTTATTATAAATGAAATAAATAAGAATATGACTACGTTTTTTGTCATGATTTTGTCTTTCCACAAAAATACCAATTATTTTAGGATTTGATAACCCAATTCTCTATCATTTTCAATCCATTGGGAGTGAGCACTGATTCTGGATGAAACTGAACTCCTACACAATTATATTCTTTGTGATAAAATGCCATGTTGGTAAAGTTTTCTGTAGTATAAGCAATCTCTCGCAAAGTATTAGGCCAATCGGAAATTGCCCACGAATGATACCTTCCTACTTCTTCTATTTCACTCAACCCATGAAATAAATAATGTGAATTATCTAATTCAATCTTGGAGGAAACTCCGTGAAATACTTCTGGTAAATTGATAAGTCTAGCTCCAAAATACTGAGCTAATGCTTGATGTCCCAAACAAACTCCCAAAATGGGTTTAAATCTGTGATATTTTGCAATCACTTCCAAGAGTAAACCAGCATCTTTGGGCAAACCTGGACCCGGAGAAAGTACAATTTTATCATAACTTTCCAGTTCTTCTAGTTCAAATTCATCATTTCTCTTTATCGTAACTTCAACATCCAAAGACTCGAAGTAGTGCACTAAATTATAGGTAAATGAATCGTAATTATCGACTACAAAAATATGTGGAATTTTGTGTTGGCTCATCTCAAAGCAAATGTAAAAAACCTTCTTGAAACAAGAAGGTTTTTTACAACTATAATTAGATTGCTTTCAAAATAATTCCGTGAATAGGTTTTACTTTTGAAGAACCTAATTCTTTGTATTTCACATTAGAAATATAAATTTTACTTCCTCTTTTTAAGTTATTTAACATTCCCCTTCCCTTGGAACTTAAATTGGCAGAACTCATTTTTGTTCCTAAATTTTTATTGTTAACCATTACCTCCAAGTCATAGCTAACAATCTGATATTGAATTTTCAAAGGCGAACTCTTAGGTGACCTAATTACTAGTTTCTTTCCTTGTTTAATTAAGGCTAAGGGTGCAGCTCCAAATTCTTTTCCTACAAAACTTAGCTCTGGTTTTGGTTTTCCATACACATTGTACTTTCTTACGGTTACACTTCCTTTTGCAATAGCTTTAATTTCTACAGTTTTCGTTCCTCCATTCACTTTTGCAATGTATTGGCTTCCTTTTTTCACAAATGAGCTACAACCTGCGCATTCAACTTTCACATCCGTAGAAGAATATCCAGAAATACTCGCTTCTATAATATTGTCATAACCTGCATACAACACATTATACTCTGGAGATGCGATAGTTCCCATTGGTTTTCCTACTGTATAATCAAAACTCCAAGGAAATTCTCTTGGGCCATCTGCCAGATCCAACACTAATGATCCATTGACAGATTGCTGCCCAACAGAACTCGCCTTGAGAGTAAAATTATTATTCATACTACTCACTTCCCTTCCTCCTATTTTGTATTTAATGGGGTAAGTTGCCGTGCTGTCGTAGGCAATAATTCCCACTTGTACATCCATACTTTCTCCTTGATTCAAGTAACTCTTCTTAGCAATTAATTGAGGTTCAATTTTGTTTATTTTCATGATTGGCTCTTCTACTTTACTAGCTACCAATTCCAAAGCTTTTTGTTGTGCCATTCGCACCTGGTTTCTCATTTCGGTAAAAACCCCAATGGCTCCCACAATGGGCTGATGGTCAAATTTCACTAACTGCCAAGCTTGCTGTTGGTCATGATTTTCTAATGTTTCGGGCTGAGAAAGCGTGTTGTAAATAGACACTAATTTCAATTTATCGGGATGTTCCACTTTTGTCAATTCTTGTTCCAAGATTTTATTATCCTGCAGCCATTCTGGTTTCAACATAAACTGATTTTTTCTTTGCGAATAATTTCCCATTGTAAGTAAAAGTGAATCTCTCAATTCAAGCAATTTCTCTCTTATTTCTCCTCCTTTTTTATATCCTTCAGATGATTTTTCACCCCCAAAAAGACGCGTAGCAATGTCGTAATCTTCTTTTTTAGTGATTGACTCTATCGGCTGCCAAGTAGTGTATTGTGTTTCTGAAGCCTTGGCAAACCAGTCAGCTTTTTGCTCACTTTCTTCCATCATTTTGTTTAGGTTTCCTAACAAATAGTCGTCCAATTCATTAGCCAATTTATTAACCTCCATTACTTTTGGTTTCCATTTCAAGAAAGATTTTTTTGAGTTAATGTCTAATTCTAAATTGCTGAATTTGGTCATAAATCCATTAATTCCTTCTACCAAATTATTGTTATTCACCAACATTTGATTGTCTTGAGTTACAAATGCATTAATAATTTCTTTGGATACATTGAGCGCCAGCATTGCTGTTAACACAAGGTACATCATACCTATCATTTTTTGTCTGGGTGTTTCTTTTCCTCCTGCCATAATACAAGTTTTGCGTCCTGAGAATATCAGAACTGATTAATAAATTAGGAAAAAGAGTACCGGCACTACTTTTTTACATCTCTATAATGTGGAAGAAGAAAAAAGTAACAGTTCTATTTAATTATTTATCTTTGAACTATGACAGAACTAACCCACTTACTAGCAACAAGAAACAATTTTATCGCTTTAATTGATTCATTAACAACCGAACAGCTCAACAAAATTCCTGAAGGTTTTTCGAATAATATAATATGGAATTTTGCACATAACATTGTGACTCATCAATTATTATGTTACAATTTATCTGGAAATAGAATGTATGTTGACAAAGAAATGGTACATAAATACAGAATTGGAACCAAGCCTGAATCGTTAGTTTCTGAAAATGAAATAAAATTATTAAAAGAATTAGCATTAGATCTTCCTGCAAAGATGAAAGCGGATCTTGAAACCGAAATGTTTAACGATTACAAAGCATACACAACTAGCTACAATGTGTCACTTTCTAATATAAACGAAGCAATAAAATTCAATAATACTCACGAAGGTTTGCATTTGGGGTATGCTATGTCCATGAAGAAATTGGTTTAGTAAGCTTTTAATTTACTAGTATTTGTTGGTGATAAATTTAGAATTCTAGTGTTTAGATTCCTGCATTCGCAGGAATGACAATAAAAAATTATTGCTTCACAGCCACCAAAGAATAAACCATTGGCAGTTTATCTCCGTGTTCTTTGAATCTAAATTTCTTTGGTTCAAATTCTACTAAATTTTGAAAACAATTGTAGGGAGAATAATCGTATTCGTTAAATTCTTCTACTTTCAATCCGTTATTTTTTAGGCTGTTGAATATTTCGCTCAAGCTATGATTCCATGTGATACAGGTTTCTTTGATGTCGGCATTTTTATCTGTGTAAGTTCCCTCTTCTATTTCGATTATTGGGTCCGAATTGAAATAACGGTAAGTTACTTTCTCCACAGCATCATCAAACATCCAAACTACGGGATGAAACTCTGCGAATACAAACTCCCCTCCTGGTTTCAGGAAATGTGAAATAACTGATGCCCATTTATTAGAATCGGGCAACCAACCCACGGTTCCATAACTAGAGAAAACAATATCAAATTTCTCATCTAATACTTCTGGCAAACTGTATACATCACAACAAATAAACTTGGTGTCTGTTCCCATTTCTTTGGCTAAGTTTTCAGCTTTTTTTATGGCTAAATCAGATAAATCTACACCTGTCACCTCTGCTCCCAGTTTGCTCAATGAAATACTATCTTGCCCAAAGTGGCATTGCAAATGAAGAATTTTCTTACCTTTTATATCTTTCAAAAACTCCAATTCTATTTCGTTTAGTGAGTTTCCCTTTTGCTTAAAATTCTCATTATCATAAAACTCCGAATCGTAATGCACTTCGGTTCTTTTATTCCAAGATTCTTTGTTTGTTTTTAAATAATCCACTTTCTTTAGTTTTGAGTTATGGGTTATAAGTTTTGAGCTGACTTATTCTTTTGTATATGTTTAAAAACTAAAAATAAGGATATTATTTGAACAATAATAATATCACCTAGTCTCTTTCAACTCCATATTTATCCATTTTACAACCACATTTTTTGCATGTGTTACCACCCCAAAGTGCTTCTTTAAAACTTTTGGGAATTCTTATTGACGGCTGTTCCTCTTTGCATTTAGGACAATGAATCTTTCCCAAATTAACGCCAAAATTGTCTTTTATTTTACTCATAAAAAATCTACTATTTGTTCTCGATACAATCCCGAAAAAAAATCGGGATCACTCGAACTGACAACCAAATTTCATCTCTTGCTTCGAGCTTCCTGCTTCACTCTCCCAACTTACACCTTCTGTCTTCCAACTTTGGTCACTGAGCGAAACGAAGTGCAGTCGAACGTGCCAACTTAGTTCACCCTCCAAAAATAAGGAGAAAATAATACTGCTACAGTAAATAACTCGAGCCTACCAAAAAGCATTAAAAAAGAAAGCACCCATTTCCCAAAATCGGGCAAGTGAGCGAAACTTTGTGAAGGATCTACGGTACTGATTCCTGGACCAACATTACCTAATGAAGTAGCTACAGAACTAATTGCAGTCAATAAATCTACTCCTGGCAAGGCTGCCATAATTATACTTCCTGTTACAAACATGAGTAAGTACAAGAATACAAATGCTAGCAAGTTATAAATCACTTTATTTCCAATTGCTTTTCCGTTCAAATGTACTGGTACAATAGCATTGGGATGGATTCTCCGTTTGAATTCAAGGAATCCATTTTTTATCAAAATCACAATTCTCACAATCTTCATTCCTCCACTTGTACTCCCTGCTGATGCTCCTGTGAACAGCAATAAAAAGAACATAAACGTAGCAAAAACTCCCCAATCGGTAAAGATTCCACTAGCAAACCCTGTAGTTGTAATCACACTGACTACCTGAAAAGAAACGTATCGAAACGATTCTAATAACGAAAATCCATTGGTTGTATTGGTGACATCAAAATACACGGCTGGAGTTAATAAAAGGATGAATCCAATTACTGCTGACAAGTACCATTTGAACTCGTCATTTTTCCACAACTTTTTCAGTTTTCCTTTGAAACCGAAGTAAATCAGGGTGAAGTTAGTTCCTGCAATGAACATAAAAATCACGATTACTGCTTCTATCAGAGGCGAATTGAAATGTGCAATACTGGCTTGCTTAGTAGAAAACCCTCCTGTAGATGTTGTGGTAAGCGAATGGTTTATGGCATCAAAGAAATTCATTCCACAGAACAATAAAACTACTGTTTCGGCAAGAGTTAGAAACAAATAAATAATCCAAAGTCGTTTTGCTGTTTCCTTTATCCTCGGGTGTATTTTGTCTTTAGTTGGGCCGGGCGCTTCGTTTACAAATAGCTCCATACCTCCAATTCCAAGGAGAGGAAGAACAGCTATTGTCAAGACTATAATTCCCATTCCACCAATCCACTGAGTCATGCTTCGCCAAAACAAAATACTATGTGGCATTTCTTCAATATTATTGAGAATAGAAGCTCCAGTTGTCGAAAATCCTGACATTGTTTCGAAAAATGCATTCGAAAAATTGGGGATAGATTCGGAAATAACATAAGGTAAAGTTCCAAATAAAGTCATGGAAACCCAGCTCACGGTTACGATCAAGAATCCTTCTCTTCTTTTAATTTCCGCTTCCTTAAATTTTCTGAGGAAATACCTCAAACAAAATCCTACCAACAAGGTTAATCCGCTAGAAATTAAAAATGAGCCAGTTACACCATCTTCGTGGTACATAGAAAATCCTAATGGTAAAGCCATCAAAATTCCATTTATGAGCAGTAATGAGCCTATTACATAGCCTATTACTCCGAAATTTATTAATTTTTTATTTCTCAATTTACTGGAAATATCTTTCTATTTGGTGAATAGATTCTGTTAAACTAAAAACAACAGCTTTGTCGTTTTCTTCCAACTGAAAATTACCAAACGGGATTAAACTTTCTTCACCTCTTATCACTCCCGAGATGTTTGCTGTCTTGGGAAATTTAAGATCCTTTATTCGCTTTTTTGTCACTTTAGAATTCGGTTTTACTGTAAATTCTATGATTTCAGCATCCACACCATGTAGATTTGCAATGGCATCCACATTTCCTTTTCTAATGTATTTAAAAATATTGCTGGCTGCAATTACTTTTTTGTTTATCAAAGTATCCACTCCAATATTTTGGGATAAATGGATATAATCAATGTTTTCTACTCGGGCAATTGTTTTCCTTACCCCGTGGTTTTTTGCTACCAAAGAAGAAATAATGTTTGTTTCAGAATTTTGTGTTACTGAAATCAAAGCATCCATATCTCCCAAGCCTTCCTCTTTCATAGTTTCCACATCTCGTCCATCAATGTTAAGAATCAATGAATTCGATAAATTACTAGCCAATCTTTCGCATTTTTTCTTATCTCCATCCACAATTACCACATTGTAATTGTCTTGAAACAAGCGAGCTGTAATCTCTCCCACTCTATTTCCTCCCAATATCATAATGTTTTTGATCTCAAAACATTCTTGATCACAAAATGCAGTAATCTTATCTATTGATTCTGGTGTAGAAATGAAATAAACGATATCATTTTCCAATATTTCTGTGTCACCATTTACAATAATTGTACTTTCGTTTCTATGAATTGCAATGGGTTTGAAAGATAAGTTTGGGTTTAAATAAGAACTCTCACCTACAGTTTTGTCTCGCAATTCGGATTTATCGCCAATTGCAATTCCAAACACGGTTAGCTTTCCTCCTTCAAATTCTATGTTATCCGTAAATGCAGATTTTTTAACTAACCTTTCAATCTCTTCAGCTGCTAAAATATCTGGAGAAATCAAGGTGTCGATTCCCAAATCTTTGAACATTTCTTGCCTTTCTGGCAACAAATTCTCCAAATTGCTTACTCTGGCAATGGTCTGCTTAGCTCCATATTTTTTTGCCATAATAGAAACAAGCAAATTTGTTTCCTCTGAAGATGTAACTGCAATAAGCAAATCACAAAGTTCTACTTTTGCTTCTTTTAGCACATCAAAAGAGGTCGCATCTCCCAAAATTGGAAAAATATCTATGTGAGATTGCACGTAATTTAATCGCGATTCATCTTCGTCAATTACATAAATATCTTGCAATTCGCTTGAGAGCATCTTGGCAAGATGATACCCAACATCCCCTGCACCAGTAATGATTATTTTCATTTAAAATCGGTTAGTTTTACTGTAAAGTAGTAACAAAGTTAATTTTTTTTCAAAATAAAAATAAATTATGTGCGGCACTAAACAAAAAAATCTAAAATCAATGTATCTTTGAGAGAATTAGAAATTTCAAAATCTACACTATAAACATGAGCAATAAATCATTTGAAAGCAGAAGAATTGTGCTGCTAGTCATCATGCTTTCCATGGGATTTATTTTTGCTATACGACTGCTTTTTATTCAAGTAATTGATGACAAATGGAACAATGAATCCATTAAAATTTCTGAAACCAGAAAAATAATTGAACCTGATCGAGGTATTATTTTTGACAGAAATGGAAAAGTAATGGCCGTGAATCAAACTAATTTTGAATTGAGACTTACGCCAAACAAAGTAAAAGATTTTGACACTGCACAATTAAGCGAATTGCTTAATATTCCTTTTGATTCAATCAAACCGAGAATCAACAAACTGAAAAGATATTGGAGATCCAATCAATTATTCGTAAAAACTGTTCCAAAAGCAAATCTGGCAAGGCTAACATCTTTGATGTTCAAATACAAAGGTTTTGAATTGAGAGAGAAATCTTTACGAGTTTATCCAGCTAATTCTGCAGCTCATTTGTTGGGATATGTGCGCGAAGTGGATGGCGATATCATTAAGAAAAAACCGTACTACCGAGGTGGCGATAGAATTGGTATTTCTGGATTGGAAAAGTACTACGAAGATGCACTGAGAGGAAGTCGAGGAAATGATCAATTCCTGAGAGATGCCTATGGCAATCTAAAGCAATTAACGGCATCAGACACAGCAAAGTCGGGGAATAATCTCACTACTTCAATAGATCTAGAGCTACAAAGATATGGAGAGCAATTAATGCAAAATAAAATTGGGAGTTTGGTTGCAATTGATCCTTCATCTGGAGAAATATTGGCTGTAATTTCTTCTCCAACTTTTGACCCCAATTTACTTACAGGAGATACCATGAGCAGAAGTTGGAGAAGGCTCCGAAATAATGATTCGCTCAAACCTTTATTTAACAGAGCTTTAAAATCGCGAAACTCTCCAGGTTCTATTTTTAAAATGATACAAGGACTTACAGCTTGGGAACTTGGCGTAATTGACCAAGGAACAAAGATTTTCTGTGACAAAAGTATTGTAGGTTGCCATGGTCATCCACCAGTTAGTGGATTATCTGATGCTATTAAATATTCCTGCAATCCTTATTTCTATGAAACTTTCAAAAGAATTACAACTTCTCGCGAAGGCGAAGACATTTTTGAAAAATCGAGAAAAGGATTAAATCTATGGAACGATTACGTTTCTTCGTTTGGTCTGGGGCAAGATCTACAATTGGACTATCCTGGTTATTCTACAGGGAATATTCCATTGCCAAAGGTTTATGATAAAATTTATAATAAAAGATGGAGTTATAGAACTTGTAACTCTCTCGCAATTGGTCAAGGAGAAATGATTATAACCTCTTATCAAATGGCAAATTTGGCTTGTGTGATGGCGAACAGAGGTCATTATTACTTCCCGCATTTCATCAAAGAAATTGAAAACAATACCATAAATCCAAAATACAAACAAAAGCAGTTTACAAAAATAAGCTCAGAGAAATTTGAACCAATCGTAGATGCTATGCAGCAAGTAATTGAAGGAGAAGGAGGAACTGCTAGCAGAGCGAGAATTGAGGGAATCGAAATTTGTGGAAAAACAGGTACAGTAGAAAATTCCCGGGGGAAAGATCATTCGGTTTTTATCGCTTTTGCACCCAAATACAACCCAAAAATTGCTATCGCAGTGTACATTGAAAACGGGGGTTACGGAGGAACTTGGGCTGCACCTATTGCCAGCTTAATGACAGAGAAATACCTTACAGACAGTGTTTCTAACACCAGAAAACAGCAGAGGATATTGGACGCTAACTTAATTCCTAAAAAATGAAAAGCAGCTGGCTGAAGAATATCGACTTACAATTACTACTCATATATGTGGTTCTCGTTTTATTGGGAATTACTAGTATCTACTCCACTACGTTTGATGAAGATTACTCTTCAGTTTTTTCCTTGAATAAATCATACGGAAAACAAATCATGTGGTTTGGAATAAGTCTTTGCATTGGTGTCGTAATCTTATTATTGGATATTGAGTTCATTCGCAAGTATACCGAATTATTCTATGGGGCAACTACTCTACTACTTGTTCTTGTCTTGCTTTTTGGTACGGAAAGAAACGGAGCAAAGGCATGGTTTGGAGTAGGTAGTTTTGGAATTCAACCTGCCGAATTTGCCAAAATATCAGCCAGTCTTTTCATTGCAAAATACTTATCTTCAGTAAACACTGCCCTATACAAACAACAAGCTAGAATCTGGGTTTCTGTCATTTTACTTCTCCCAATTATTCTTATCCTTCGGCAACCCGATTTAGGAACAGTACTTGTTTTCCTTGGATTCATTTTAGTATTGTACCGAGAAGGAATTATTGGAAATACTATGCTGTACGGATTATTGGTTGCTGCAGTGAGTGTCGTTTCTTTAATCCTGAAAGATACGATTAGCACTTTTTTCGATTTTTCTTTTCATTCTCACTATATACTCATTGGAACATTGATATTGATAGCAATTCTAGTTGCCTTAGGAGTAAATATATCTACTTACAAAAGGTATCGAAAAGCAAAACATCTAAGAATTATTGCTGTGACCGGAATCGCAATAATTATTGTTCCATTTATGAAATTTGCTCTAGAAAAAATTCCAGAAAATCACTACCAGAGAGTGAGAGTAGAAATAATCTTGGGATTAAAAAAAGACCCAAGAGGCGTGGGATACAACTCTCACCAAGCACTTTCTGCAATTGGCTCTGGAAAATTTATTGGAAAAGGTTATAAAAATGCAACTTTAGCAAACGACACGTATAATCAGGTACCTGAACAAAGTACAGATTTTATTTTCTGCACTGTAGCAGAAGAGTGGGGATTTTTAGGAAGCCTCATTTTATTTTCTTTCTACATGATACTAGTCGTAAAAATAACGGCTATTGCCGAAAGACAAAGATCTAGTTTTGGGCGAATTTTCGCTTATTCTGTTGCAAGTATTTTCTTTATCCATTTTACAATTAATATTGGAATGGTGCTAGGATTAGCTCCAATCATTGGGATTCCACTTCCATTTTTTAGCTATGGAGGCTCCTCATTACTTACTTTCAGTATCATGATATTTTTACTTCTAAAAATTGATTCTGATAGATTGAAGACGTTTAGATGATATTTAATTCTCATTAATTAAAACTTGGCACAATTTTGTTGGTTTAAGTGTTGTTAATTAAAATGGGGATAAATAAGTACAGGAAGTGCGTATATTCTTCCTAGCTATCCTATTTTTGAAGTATATATTATGAAATCACTATTTTACATATCAGTTGCAGCTATTTCTAGCTTCCTGATTGGGACAACCCCAGCAACAGAGCAAACAAAAGCCCCAGTAGAGGCCGAACCTACAACACCTGCATTTCTCACTCAAAACCACAATTGGGCCGATTCTGTTTTTGATACTCTGACGGAAGATCAAAGGATTGCACAACTATTTATGGTTGCTGCATACTCTAACAAAGGTGCTAAACATGAAACATACATTGATAATCTTATCTTAAAATATAATTTGGGAGGATTAATTTTTATGCAAGGAACTCCTGAGAAAGAAATTGCCTTAACAAATAGGTATCAAGCCAAAGCAAAAACTCCTTTGATGATTGCTATTGACGGAGAATGGGGATTGCCAATGAGATTGAAAAATACTTTTAAATTTCCAAAACAAATGACTTTGGGTGCAATCCAGCACGATTCCTTGATTTACAATATGGGTAAAGAAATGGCACTTCATTGCAAGCGAATGGGAATACATGTGAACTTTGCGCCAGTTATTGATGTCAATAATAACCGAAAAAATCCAGTGATAAACTACCGCTCTTTTGGTGAACAAAGAGAAAACGTAACCAAAAAAGGAATTGCCTACATGAGAGGAATGCAGGATTATGGAGTTTTAGCCTGCGCAAAACACTTTCCAGGTCATGGTGATACCGACAAAGATTCGCACAAAGCTTTACCTGTAATTACTCATGATATAAAAAGATTAGATTCAATCGAATTTTATCCTTTCAAAAAATTAATAAAAGCTGGAATTGGTAGTATGATGGTTGCGCACTTGTACATTCCAGCACTAGATAGCACAAAAAACACAGCCACTACTCTATCCAACTATGTGGTGACTGATTTACTTCAGAAACAAATGGGATTTGAAGGTTTAATCTTTACAGATGCCCTGAATATGAAAGGAGTAAGTTCATTTTACAAACCTGGAGTTGTAGATGTAAAAGCTTTGATTGCAGGAAATGATGTTTTGCTATTTTCTGAAGATGTTCCCACAGCAATTGCCGAAATTAAGAAAGCAATAAAAGCAGGAGAAATTACTAAAGATGAAGTTTACAAAAGAGTAAAGAAAATTTTGTACGCCAAAGAATGGATGAAAATTAGCCAAGCTAAAATTACTACCAAAAGTTTGGCTAAAGACCTAAATCCAGCTAGTTCAGATTTAACAAATAGACTATTATTCGAAAATGCTTTAACGTTGGTAAAAAACGAGAATGATTTATTACCCCTGAAAAGACTAGATACTTGTAATATTGCATCAGTTGTAATTGGCAATAAAAAGAATAATGATTTTCAAAAAGGATTGAGTAGATACACCAAAGTGAAACACTTTTCTATGTCGAAAAAATCTTCGCAAGAGAAAATAAATGGTTTACTTAAATCCTTAAATCCTTACGATAAAGTGATTGTGAGTGTTCACGGAACCAAAATGAATGGAAGTTATGGCGTGTTTAAAAACGACATTAATATTATCAAAGCCATTGCAAAAAAGCACCAAGTAATTCTTAATTATCCAACCAATGCATATGCTTTGGCAAAGCTTGACAGTGCAATAAATATTGAAAGTATTATCGTCTCGTACGAAGAAAATAAATACACCAATGACCTAGTTGGTCAATTAATTTTTGGAGGAATTGGAGCCAAAGGAAAACTTCCTGTTACGGGTTCTCCTTATTTTAAAGTAGGAACAGGAATAGAAACATTGCCAATAAGAATGAAATATACAATTCCTGAAGAAGTAGGAATTGCAAGTTCTAAATTGGGAGGAATTGGATGGATTGCCAGAGAAAGTATAAAAGATGGTGCTTTTCCAGGATGCCAGATTTTAGTTGCGAAAGATGGAAAAGTAATTTATAATGAAAACTTTGGACATTATACTTACGGCAAAAAGAGGACGGTTAAAAACGAAACACTTTACGACCTTGCTTCAATAACGAAAGTTGCTGTGACTACCGCGCTAGTTATGCAAATGGTCGATAATGGTGAAATTGAGTTGAATAAAACTTTGGGCGATTATTTACCCGAATATGTAAAAGGCACTCCATACCAAAGTGTGTTATTGAAAGAAATGTTAACTCACCAAGCACGGTTTAGACCTTGGATTCCTTTTTACGCCTCAACTATGACTGAAGGAGTTTTGAATCCTAGGATTTATTCTGCAAAAAAATCGTCTTTTTATACGGATGAAGTCGCTAACAATATTTTCATATTTAAGAACTACAACAAAGCCATTCTCAAAAGAATAACAGAAACTGATTTATTGACTAAGAAAAGATACAAATACAGTGACATTG
>JBDMYC010000265.1:0-2948 GCA_039770535.1 Flavobacteriales bacterium | reverse complement strand
TCTGCAGTAGCTGCACAAAACAGCACTTACAAGAAAAGAATCTTAACTCCATCTAGAGTTACTGAAACTATCATTCCTGCAAAAACTAAAACTTACACATGGAGAAAATTAGTATCTCCTGCATCCACTACTACTGTTGAAGTGCCTGCTGTTTACACTACTGTAAATACTCAGACTTTAACTAAGAAAGGTGGTGTTACTGTATGGGAAGAAGTTGAGTGTGGAAAGATCTCTGGAGAAATCTTACCTATCTATTACAACTTAGGTTCAGCTGCTTTGACTTCTACGTCTAAAAGAGTAATTGACACTAAATTGTTGGCTTACATGAAAGCTAATCCAAACCAAACAATTGAAATTGCATCTCACACAGATTCTAGAGGAGATGACGCTTCTAACTTAGATCTTTCTCAAAGAAGAGCTCAGTCAGTAGTTGATTATTTAATTGGAAAAGGAATTAACTCTTCTAGATTGATGTCTAAAGGATACGGAGAAACTTCATTGACGAACAACTGTTCAAATGGAAGATCTTGTACTGAAGCTCAGCACAGAAAAAACAGAAGAACTGAATTTAGAGTTGTCGGAAAATAATCCACCAACAAAATAAATACTTAAAAAACATCCTGAATTCTATTCAGGATGTTTTTTTTTGGTAAATTTAAAAGCGATATCATTGATATCGCTTTTTTTAATTTACTATGATTACAATTAAACCATTCAAGGCTTTTGTGCCTAAGAAAAACTCGGCACAGCTGGTTAGTACAAGACAAATTAATTCCTACTCCGATAATACCCTAAAAAAAGTTATTCAAACGAATCCCGAATCTTTTTTACAAATTATAATGCCAGATTTTTTCTCAAAAGAAAAAATAAGAACCACTGATAAGTTCAAAAAAATAAATACACTTTTTCAGAACGCTATTGAAGATGGTCTATTTGTTACTAGCTCGCAAGAAAGCTTTTATATTTATCGCCAATCAAATCCTAACCAATCCTACACAGGTTTAATTGCTGGCGCATCCACAAAAGATTACAGAGATGACAAAATTAAAAAACACGAGCACACTCTCGAGAAAAGAGAAAAATTATTTACAAAGTACTTAAGATTGACAGGGTTTAATGCAGAACCCATTTTATTGATGCATAAAAAATCAATAAAAACAGAAATAATTATTGAAAGAATAGCAAACACAGAACCTCTTCATAGATTTACTTCTTCTTCTGGGAATAAGCACGAATTATGGGAAATAAATAACGAAAAAGATATTACTGAAATTCAAGACTGTTTTGCTCAAATGAAAGAAGTATATATAGCAGATGGACACCATAGATCTGCTTCTTCTAATCTTTTATCTCTTGAAAATCCCGAACTAAGTAGCACTGATAATGTAATGGCGCTATTTATGAGTGAGGAGAATATTGTGATTCATGATTTTAATCGAGTATTAAAAAACTCTGAAAACAAATCTGAACAAAAAATACTGGAAGAGTTGCAAGCAAACTTTACAATTCTGGAAAAAAGTGGGAACATCCTCGAACCTGCACAAAAACATGAGTTTTGCGTTTATTTATTTTCAACTTGGTACCGATTAAAACTAAATAAAACATTCGATACTAGTAGCTCAACTGTAAGCCAGCTAGACCCACAGATTGTTACTGATTTCATTCTTGCTCCTATTTTTAATATCAAAGATTTGAAAAATGACAATAGAATAGACTTTATCCCAGGAAATAAGGGATTAGATTCTTTGAAACAGGCAGTTGATGATGGAAAATTTGATCTTGCAATAGCCATGTTTCCTGTTGGCGTAGATGAATTAAAACAAATTGCTGATGAAGGTTTGGTAATGCCTCCAAAATCAACTTTTATCGAACCAAAGCTGAGAAGCGGATTAACAGTTTATAAATTCTAAGATGAAACACTTAATACCTTTTACTGAGCAAAACATAAAAGAGCATGTAACTCCAAGAGCTGGAGAGGTAAAAATAGGTGAAGCAATTTCTCTACTTGAATCAAATCTTGAACAAACTGATGGGAAATTTGTAATCATAGGAATTCCTGAAAGCATTGGAGCAAGAGCAAACTACGGAAATGGTGGAGCAGAAAATTCTTGGGCTGCTTTTTTAGGCAAATTCCTGAATATGCAAACCAATGGGTTTATCAATGCCAAAGAAATTATTTTGGCAGGAGAAATTGAGTTGACGGATTTAACTACCAATTCTTCTGACATAGAAGAATTGCGACTCACAGTTGAAGAAATAGATAAAAGAGTGCAAAGTGTAATTGAAACAGTGCTTAAAGCCGAAAAAACACCAATCGTGATTGGCGGAGGACATAATAATTGTTTTCCGATTATTAATGCTTTCCCCTCTCCTATTCAGGTGGTGAATATTGATCCTCATGCAGATATTCGTAAACAAGAAGGAAGACATAGTGGAAATGGTTTTTCTTATGCACTAGAAAGCGGAAAATTAGAGAAGTATTTCACATTAGGCTTACATGAAGAGTATAATTCCAACTTCATCTTGGAGCAATTTAACTACAATGAATTCATTGATTATTACAGCTTTAATGATTTTTTAAAATACGAATTAACCATCAAAGATTTAATAAATTCTGTGAATTCACACCTAGATTCTGAAAAAATAGGATTAGAAATAGATTTGGATTCAATAAAAAATATGCCCGTCAGTGCAAAAACTCCCATAGGATTTAGTGAGGAAGAAGTCAGAAAAATTGGTTTTCAGCTTTCTATGAATTATGATTTTCATTATATTCATATCTGCGAAGGAGCGCCAACCAATGAAACTGAAAATACGATTGTAGGAAAAACTATTGCTTATTTAGTTAGTGACTTCATAAAATTTAATTCGTAAAAAGGAATGGAAGAAGATAAAAAAAACAATTCAGAGCCAACTCAAAACAAGCCGAATTTTGAGCAGGAAAGAGA
>JBDMYC010000264.1:0-15046 GCA_039770535.1 Flavobacteriales bacterium | reverse complement strand
TTGACACTTTAAAATTAGAGAAATACAATGGGATAGGGTGGTGGTGGGTTAAATCTTATCAACAGAATTTACCTCATTACTTTTTCTGCTTCTTTCTTTTTTTTCGAGCCTTATCTCTTGCTTCTCGGTCTTTCATTTCTTGAATTAGAAAAGATCTAGGATATGGTTTTATTTTCCCTGCTTCAATATCCTCAACTACTAATTTCATCATCCAATCCTCTTTGGGATCAAATTTATTTTTCAAATTGGTACTTCCAAAAGACCAAAGCACTGAATTCCAGAAGAATGCAGTTCTGCCATTTTTGTATTTTTTGATAAGTTCGTACGTGGTACTTCCTGTTTGTCTATGAACTAACTTAGTCAAATAATCTCCACGGGTATTTGTCAGGTTTTTAATTTCATATGAATATTCATCCCACAAAGTCTTTTTGAGAGCTTTATTGGTTTTTCGTGACTTTCTTCTTTTCTTCGAACCGCTTTTTTCAATTGCTGCTAATTCTGCCTCGTGCTGCGAAACAATAGAATCGATAATCATAGTGTAGGTGTACATTCTTTTTGCAAAAAATACCGTACGATTCCACTCTCTAGCAAAATCTGGATCTCGATAGTTAAACTCTTTCAAAATAAAAATAGGAATGGTATCTCCATTCACTACTTCGTATAGTGCTCCATTTTTTGATTTTTTTTGATTTACAGTATCTTCTGCAGAATTATTGGTTTTTCTATCTTGAGAAATTCCACTAACAGAAATAACTAAACCAAGAATTATTAGAAAAATAGATTTCATAGTATAATTTTTATTTAGTCAGATACAAAAACAGTTCCAAACTGAATCTAATTCAGTTTGGTTCTATTTGCTTTCCATGTATTTGCAGAAGTTCCAGTATTTGAAGGTGTACTCGCCTCGTTTTGTTTTTCAAATAAAAGGGAAGCGAAAATTGCAGCTACTTTTTCTTCTTCCGGATCAAAATTATCCAAGACCGAAGTGTCCGCGAAGTGGTTTTTCACAAAATTAGTATCAAAACTGCTGTCAAGAAATTTTTCGTGATTGATTGTGTATTTACAGAAATCGAGCGTAGTTTCTACTCCAGTAATCACATACTCATTGATGGCTTGGGTCATTCTTGCAATAGCTTCAGTTCTGTCTTTTCCGTGAGTTACTAGTTTGGCAATCATTGGGTCATAATAAATTGGGATGTCCATCCCTTCTTCCAATCCATCATCCACACGCACTCCAGTTCCTTGTGGTCTTTTGTAGGTTTCTAGTTTTCCGATATCGGGCAAGAAATTATTTCTAGGATTTTCTGCATACACTCTCACTTCAAGTGAATGTCCGTTTATTGATAAATCATCTTGAGTAAAACTTAATTTTTCTCCTCGAGCCACATTTATTTGCTCTTTTACCAAATCAATTCCAGTTATCATTTCACTTACAGGATGCTCCACTTGCAATCTTGTATTCATTTCAAGAAAATAGAAATTCTTGTTTTCATCCATTAAGAATTCAACTGTTCCAGCTCCATAATAATCGCAACTTCTCGCAACATCACAAGCCGCTTCTCCCATTCTTTTTCTCAATTCTGGCGATACCGAAGCTGAAGGAGCTTCTTCAATCACTTTTTGGTGTCTTCTTTGGATAGAACATTCTCTGTCAAACAAATACACGACATTTCCGTGTGTGTCTGCAATCAATTGAATTTCTATGTGTTTTGGAGAACCAACATATTTTTCTATAAATACTTCTCCGTTTCCAAAACTAGATATTGCTTCAGAAACTGCGCGGTCCATTTGTTCTTCAAATTCTTCTTCGTTCTCAACCACTCTCATTCCTTTTCCACCGCCACCAGCAGATGCTTTTATCAAAATAGGAAATCCTACTTCTTTGGCAATTTTCTTAGCCGCAGGAATATCAGAAATAGCGTGATCCGTTCCTGGAACCATAGGAATATCGTAGGCTTTCACAGTATCTTTTGCCATCAATTTATCTCCCATCAATTCTATCGATTTTGGGGATGGACCAATGAAAGTGATTCCAGCTTTGGTTACTTTCTCCACAAATTCACTATTTTCAGACAGAAATCCATAACCAGGATGGATTCCATCTACGCTTAAGTCTTTACAGATTTGGATAATTTTATCTCCCAATAAATAACTCTCGGCACTTGGTGGAGGTCCTACACAAACTGCTTCGTCAGCATATCTCACAAACGGAGCATTTCTGTCGGCTTCAGAGAAGATAGCAACAGTTTTTATATTCATTTCTTTGGCAGATCGCATTACTCTCAATGCAATTTCTCCTCGGTTGGCAATTAGTATTTTGTTCATTTCGTTTTTAGTGAAAAGTGATTAGTTGTTTACAAAGTACAAAATATAGGGTAATGCTAAACTTTGAACTATAAATATAGCATTCAAAAGAATGACTATGTAGTATTTTTTAATTTTATAAAGATAAAAAGTTAATATGATTCCGAAACTTAAAATTAACCCACTGAAAAAGGATTCTTTAAGAGCATAATTTATAGCATAATTAGGAATCAAAGGTGAATCAATAATGTTTGTTGAAGTATAAACATAATTGAAAAATTTCAGAAAGATAAAAACTAAAGCTAAGAGCATAGAAATGAAAGCTAACTTTTCAAGTTTATTATTTTCTTTAATTATATTTCTGTCTATAATGTCTTCCATTTCTTTTCATTTTTCCCTCCTTAAGGAGGGCTAGGGAGATTACTAGTCATCTGCTAGTCACATCAATCTCAATCCTCTCAAAAAGGAAGATTGTATTAATTACTTAAGACTAAGGGCTTGCTACTAAATACTAATTTCCATCCACATAATCCTGTAAATAAGAATAATAGGAGGTAAGCTTTCCGTTTTCACAAATAGAAGCTCTTTCTATTATAGTGTCCGTATCTTCTTCAATAAGACTTGGTAATACTTTGGTTAATAATTCATTTCCAAAATCTTCTGAAGCATCTCTTGGGAGTTCGCAAGGCAAATTATCTACAGCCATAACTCCAATAGCGTTTTCATCCATAAAATCTACTTCGCTTTCTGTTTTTGGGTCGTAACCATAAAGAGGTAAATCAATAGTAGAAGGGCGAATAGTTGATGCAACAGGTCCATCAATGTCGCAACTGATGTCGGCTACAATTTTAAGATTAAAATCTGGGTGTTTTGCATCTTCTCTCGAGAAAATGAATGGTGCTTCTGCATCCCAATAGTGGCAAGCAATGTACATGTCGCCAATATCCGAAAAACGCTTAAAATCGGATTCAAATAATTCTGGTTTTGTATAGAAATCTCCTTTTGTAAAAGAGTTTCCATCTTTCCTTTTGTTGTAATCATTCACAGCCAATTGAGTATAAATTGGTTCTGTGCGAACACTGGTCAAGAAATCGGTAGGGGAAACTTCGAAAACTCCTCCCACTTCGTGCAAAATTTCTTCAGCTCCTTTTCCAACTCTTCCGTCTCCAGAGATTATTATTTTGTATCCTGCTGGTAATTTTACTTTTTTTAGTTCTTCCCTTAATTCTTTGTAATCAATACATTGATTGGCAGGTTTCAAATCATAATCTCCAGATTTGACACCAAAAGCTAAGAAAGCATTGTATGCGCCAACAATTCCTGCATACCTTCCAAATCCTAAGATTCTTCCGTTTTTTGGATAAGTTAAAGTCTCATAATCTACCATCTTGATGTTTTTTTTCAGCATCAAGCGCAAAAGATCAGCATTGTAGGGTTGTTCTTTAATAGTGTGCGAAAAGAAAAAGTATGTTTTGTTCGGCAATAGTGTGTCCTTTTTCACTTCTTTAACTCCAATGAGTACATCACAATCCGACACATCTGAAACTACCTCAATTCCTAAGTCACTGTATTCAGAATCACTGAACGCGCGAATATCACTTGATTGAACAACTAGCTCAATTTGTGGATGTAACGCTTTTAGCTCTTCGCAATTTTTTGGTGATAATGGAACTCTTTTGTCTGGTGGATTTTTCGTCTCTTTTAATACGCCTATTTTCATTCTGGTCTAATTTATTAGTCAAAAATAGTTAATTTTGCATTCAAATTATAAAATATAACATGTTTAGATTCACAATACTGTTCATAGTTCTTTTTCCTTTTTTTGTTCAAGGACAGGGAAATTATAGCAAAAAAGTAGTGGGCGAAGTCTTTGGCACAATCATAGATTCTAATTCTTCAACACCCATGGAATATGTGAGTGTTGCCCTTTACAATAAAAAAGATAGTAGTGTGACCAATGGGAGTATTTCAAATTTGAAAGGAAAATTTGATATTACTGGAATCCCAGTTGGTAATTATTACCTCACTATTTCTTTTGTTGGTTATCAATCGAGGACTTTTGATAATATTGTGATTGGAAAAGAAAAATCTGTCTATAATTTCGGTAAGATATTTATGGATAATTCATTAAAATTGAAAGAAGTAGTAATTAATGGAGATATTCCTGCTGTGACTTACGAGATAGATAAGAAAATTGTGAATGTGGAAGATATGAATACCACAGCAGGGCAATCTGCCGTAGAAGTATTGCAAAATACACCTTCTATTCAGGTGGATAATGAAGGAAATATTCAGTTGCGAGGAAGCGGAAGTTTCACTTTATTGATAAATGGAGTGCCAACTGCAATGGATGCAGCTGATGCTTTGCAAGCAATTCCTGCGAGTACAATCAAAAACATTGAAATCGTTACTAATCCTTCTGCAAGAGAGCAAGCAGAGGGAGTTGGAGGAATTATTAATATCCTGACAAAAAAAAATAGACTTGAAGGAATTAGTGTTTTGGCTAATGTTTCGGGAGGAAATTTTGAACGTTATGGAGGAAATCTGGCTATAAATTATAGAGAAAAAAAGAATGCATTCAATTTAAACGTAGCTTACAACCAAAGGAATAGACCAAAAGTATCAGATGAAGAGAGAATCTCTGACTACGGAAGTTATGAAACTACAGTGCTTCAAAATGGAGAAAGCTCATGGAAGCATGGAGGATTAAATGTTGGCGGAGAATGGATTTACACACCAAACAGTGCTCATGTGCTTTCTGTTGGGTCAAGGTTAGGAAGAAGAAAAATGTTGCCTTACAACAATTCTGTTTATCAAGAATTTTATAACGATTCTTTGGTAACGAGTTTCGAAAACAAATTTTCTAGTGATATTTTAATTCAAACAGTATCAAATTTTGTTTCCTACCGTTATAATATCAATAGAGATCAAAGCCAATACATTAATTTTAAGGCTATTTACAACATGAAATCTGTAGATGAATATACCTATAATGACTTTTACGATTCGGATAACTCAAAAATTGGAGGAAACTATGCTACTGAATTTGGTCCTTCTAATGTCTTGCGTTTTGACGTAGATTATTTACAAACTTTGAAAAATAAAATGGTGTTTGAGGCAGGTCTTCAATCACAATTTGGAATCGCAAAAGACGACAGAGATAGCTACGAATACGATCCAGTTACGAGTTCGAACAAAAGAATTGATTTATTCTCTACAGATGTAGAATATACAAGAAACATTCACTCTGCCTATAGTTTACTGAAAGGAAAATCAAAAGGAGTGGGGTACCAAATTGGACTAAGAGCAGAGTATACACAAAGAGAAATAGAAGCTTCTAATATTACCAATTCATTTCAGAAAATAAATAGATTAGACTTCTTCCCTTCAGCACATTTTTCTTATCGATTGACGAAAGATCAGCAAGTTTTACTTTCTTACTCAAGAAGAATTAACAGACCGAGGTCGTATTATTTTGAACCTTTTATTACTTGGGAAAGTCCCTATTCTGTGAGGCAAGGAAACGCAGATTTATTGCCAGAATATATCAATTCTTTGGAAGCGAGTTGGATTAAAGAGCTTGGCAATAAAGGAAGTTTTTCTGTGGAAGTATATGGGAAATTACTGAATAATATGATTAGTCGTGTTCCAGAAGTTTATGATACGAATGTGGTAATTAATTTACCGCAGAATGCAGGAAATTCAACTTCTATCGGGATCGACCCTACTTTTATTTATTACTTCAAAGACTGGTGGAATACCAATTTGGGAGTGAGTTTGTTTTATTATTCTGTAAACAGTGACTTGGATGTGAGAGAAAGACAAACAGAATCGTTTAACTACAACATTAACTGGATAAATTCTTTTACTTTCTTGGATGATTACAAATTGCAGCTAGTTTCCAAATACAGAAGCCGAACTGCAACTGCATTGGGATTCAGAGATCACAACTATGGTTTTGATATCTCAATCAGAAAAGCATTTTTGAAAAATAAATTGTCGTTTATTTTTGCAGTAAATGATGTGCTATCTACCCGCAGAAATATCTATACCAGTGCCATCAATAATTTGACAGTGAACCAGAACAGCAATCCTGCTTCGCCTATGTTTATGCTTACCGTTTCCTTGAAGCTAAATAACTACAAGAAAGCCATGCAAAGACAACAACAACTGGATGATTTTTAGGAGATAAAAAATCTTGTTTTCACGATTTTATTGTTGTAGGTAGAATATTTTTACCGATATTTAGTTCTACAGATATCCAACAAAATCAAATAAATCATGAAAAAGTTACTCCTAATCCTTCTCATTGGAATCTATTCTTCAGCTATTTCACAATCAGAAGAAGTGGTGAAAGTACAATATAATGAGCTAAAAATAAACATAGGAATGTTTGTGCTGGGAACTCCCGACATAACTTACGAACGAATTTTCACAGACGAATATTCCGCAGGAATTTCATTGGCTATCGGACTTTTGGGAGACGACAATTTTGGAATAAATTATGCCATCACGCCTCATTTCAGGTTGTTTTTTGGAAAAAAGCGAGCAAGGGGATTTTTCATGGAAGCAAACGCCTCTGTGTTTGAGGAGCGCACTCAAAACTATGATTATTGGATCCGTGATTATGGCACAACAAACTACACAAACATTGGTTTGGGCCTTGCAGCAGGCTACAAAGTAATATCGGAGAGCAATTGGGTGGGAGAAATCTATTTGGGCGGAGGAAGAAATCTCATGCACAATACAAATAAGGCAACCATGGAGTACTATCCCAGATTAGGTTTTGTTGTAGGAAGAAGATTTTAGTTCCAAACTTTAGTAATGAATAAGCCGTTTTAGTTGCAAACTAAAACGACTTTTTTTTGGTTGATAGTGAACGTTTTTAATGTTGGATTTACTTTTTTGGTAGGGTTTTGTTTGTTATTTTTAGGTTCTAAATTATAATAGAGCAAAATAGACTTTATTAAGAATGAAACTATACTGATTATATTTCAAATATTTCACTCGGAATTTTTAATTAATAAAAGACCGATTGAAATATTTTTAATAAATTATAATAAATAATTGAATGAACGTAGAACAAAAAATAACGGACAACATTACCCCACCAAACACAGATTTGGAAATTCTTAAAAAGAATTTTCCTAATTGTTTTGATAAAAATGGAGCGTTTGATTTCGAAAAATTTAAAACCCAACTTGCTGCTAACGAAATTAATTTTAGCAAAGAAAGTTACGGAATGGATTGGTTGGGAAAATCCTATGCCCGATTGCTAGCCACTGACGAAACAACTTCGCTACTGAAAGAAGACGAGGAATTTAACCAAAAAGAAGGAAACAAAACCTCAGAAAATTTATTGCTCAAAGGCGACAACTTAGAAATACTGAAACACCTGAGCAATGCCTATCAAGAAAAAATAAAAATGATTTACATAGATCCTCCTTACAATACGGGGAGTGATGGATTTGTGTATGCAGACGACCGAAAATTTAATGTGCCCGAGCTGATGGAGTTAGCAGGAATAAGCGAAGAGCGTGCCAAGCGAATTCTGGCTTTTACCCAAAGTAGCAGCAACTCCCACTCTGCTTGGCTCACTTTCATGTATCCCAGACTGTACATTGCCAAGCAATTACTGAAAGAGGATGGTGTAATTTTTATTTCTATTGATGACAATGAAGTGGCTCAGTTACGATTGGTAATGGATGAAATTTTTGGGGAGGAGAATTTTGTAGAAAATTTTATTTGGAGAAGAAGAAAAACACAAGCAAACTTAGCAAAACATACTGCACCTGTTCATGATTATATTTTAACTTACTCAAAAAATAAAGAATATCTAAACACAAATAAGATTCCATATTCTGAAAAATTTATAAAAAAAACTTTTAAAAATCCTGATAATGATCCATTAGGATTATATCAAACTGGACCGATTGCAAGACCAGCAAATTCAAATAATAAAGAATATGAATTAACAATGCCTAATGGGCGAAAAATTACTGCTAAATGGAGTTGCTCTCAAGAAACTTTTGATAATTATGTTAATGAAAATAGATTAGTTATCCCTAGAGATGGGGAAGGGATGCCAAGAAAGAAAATTTATTTATCTGAACTAACTGGGCAAATTCCTAATACTTGGCTAGATAATATTGCTTCAAATGATGGTGCTTCTAAAGAAATAGAAATACTATTTGGAACGAACGCGATATTTTCCTTTCCGAAACCAACAAACTTAATTAAACATTTATTACACATATCAACTAATCATAAGGATTACACCCTCGATTTCTTTGCAGGTTCGGGAACTACGGGAGATGCAGTGATGCAATTGAATGCAGAAGATGGCGGAAACCGAAAGTTCATTTTGGCACAATTGCCAGAAGCAATAGACCCAAAGAAAAACAAAACGGCTTATGAGTTTGTGAAAGAGGAATTGAACAGAGAAGAACCTACAATTTTTGATATTACGAAAGAGCGGTTGCTGCGAGCTGGAAAAAAAATAAAAGAAGACAACAAAACAGCCAAAGAGCCCAAAGATTTGAGCCGTCAAGATTTTGGTTTCAAGGTGTTTGAAACGGAACCCATATGGGAAGATTACGCACTTGAGGCAGACGAATTGAGCTCGCAAACTACACTATTTGACGAGAGCAAACTCACCCCAGAAGACCTAAAAGCACTCTTGGTGACCTGGAAAACCTATGATGGAGTTTTGCTGACAGAAACTCTGGAAGAAAAAGACCTGCATGGCTACACGGCTCAGTATGGTGCAAACAACTTGTACTTGATGGATAAAGGTTTCAAGACGGATAACTTGAAAACTTTGTTGGAAAAAATAGACAGTGAAAAAGGATTTAATCCCACCACAATCATTGCATTTGGGTATCATTTTGAGAGTAAAAACCTGCGTGAGATTAGCGAAAACATAAAGAGCTACACCAATAAAAAGAGTATTGATATTGACTTTATAACACGCTACTAGGATGAAAGGATTTAATTTTGAAAAAAACCTAGACCACCAAACCCAAGCTGTGAAAAGTACGGTTTCGGTTTTCAATAATTTGGAAAGGCATGCCGTTACCAAAACGGATAGCAATTACACAAATCCAGTTTACAACCGGATTACAAAACAAGGAAAAGTATACGACAATCATTTTTTGTCTACGAGCGATTACAGGGATAATATTACCAAAAACCAGACGGCAAATCACATTGAAGTTGCGGTAAATACCAGAAGCAACATCATAGATATTATGATGGAAACGGGTACAGGAAAAACCTATACCTACACCAAAACCATGTTTGAGTTGAACAAAAATTACGGGATTTTTAAATTCATAGTGATTGTTCCTACGCTTTCTATCAAAGCAGGTTCTATTGATTTTTTGAAAAGTGAGAGTGCACGAGCTCACTTCAAAGAGCAATATGGCAAAAGCATAAAACTGCATGTTGTGGAAAGCAAGAAAGGAGGAAAAAGCAAAAAATCTCACATGCCGCCAGCTGTCAATAGTTTTGTGAATGCAGGCGTGTATGAAAAGAACCACATTCAGGTGATGATTATCAATGCGGGGATGATAAATTCATCTACCATGCAGCAGAGTTTTGACAAAGATTTGCTGAGCAAACACAATGTTCCGTTTTCTGCACTATCGGCAGTGAGTCCGTTTGTGATAGTGGACGAACCGCACAAATTTGGGACAACAAAAACCACTTGGGAGAATATTCAAAAAATGACTCCACAATTTGTGTTGAGATACGGAGCTACATTTCCCGAAAAAGAGGTGAAAGTGAGGGATTTTTTGAGCAATCGATTTGTGAAAGAAAAAGTGAAAGATTACCACAATTTGGTTTATAAACTTACTGCTGTAGATTCATTTAACCGAAACTTGGTGAAAGGAGTTATTGGTCACATTACGGAGTTTGAAACGGGCAAAAATGCGCTTGTGAAGCTGAACAACACGGATGGAAAAGAAGCTACTTTTGAATTGCTGGAAGACAAAAGCAAGAAGACGTTTAAACTTGCCAAAAAGGAAAGCTTGCAAAGAGTGCATCCAGAAATGGGCGATTTGTATGTGGACAGCATGAACAAAAGCCGAGTAGTTTTATCCAATGGGATAGAAATGATGAAAGGCGATAAATTGAATCCTTATTCTTATGCAGAAAAACTGCAAGAAATAATGCTGGCAAAGGCTATAAAAAGCCATTTTGAAAACGAAAAGGAGTTACTGACCAGAGAGGTTAAAATAAAGCCAATTACCTTGTTTTTTATTGACAACATAGAAGAATACAGAAATGAGGATGGTTATTTGAGAGTAACGATAGAAAAACTAATAAAAGCAGAAGTAAAAGGTTTGCTCGAAAAAGAAACACACCCTTTTTACAGAGCTTATCTTGAAAAAACTTTGAAAGATTTGAGTCTGACTCATGCCGGATATTTCAGTAAAGACAATTCGGAAAAGGACGAAGCGATAGAAAAAGAGATAAACGAAATCTTGCACAACAAACAAGCCATGCTTGATTTGGAAAACACAAGGCGTTTTATTTTTTCAAAATGGACACTGCGAGAAGGTTGGGACAATCCCAATGTGTTTCAAATATGCAAATTGAGAAGTAGCGGAAGTGATATTTCTAAACTGCAAGAAGTGGGGAGAGGATTGCGATTGCCTGTGAATGAATACGGTAACCGAGTGAAAGACGAGCAGTTTTATCTCAATTATTTTGTGGATTTTACGGAGAGTGATTTTGTGGATGACTTGGTGAATGAAATAAACAAAAAATCTGGCGCAATTTCTTTGGAAATTATTCCGGACAAACTGGAACAAAATCACATTGACCTAATTATTGAAAAATACAACATGACGGATGATGCTTTGTTCGAGTTGTTGGATAAAAATAAAATAATAACTCGCTCCAATGCTTTTATTGATAATGGATTTGATTTTATAAAGAATAATTTCCCGAAAATATTTGAAGGAGTTGGCACTAATAAAATTAGAAAATCAACAGATGCCAAAAAGCAAGTATCGATTAGAACGGACAAATACAGTGAACTAAAAGATTTGTGGGAAAAACTGAACGAAAAAGTTATTTTGGAATACAAATTTGAGAATGAAACTCAGTTTGAGGCTTTGTTCATCAATTTCTTGAATGACAAAAATAGTAATTTCACTATAGAAGGCATCAAAGAAAGGACAGCACAAATAGAAATTACTGGAAATACGGCTGGAGTGAAAGATTTGCAATCGATTTATGGCAATGACGTCACGCCAATTTCCACCATGAAATACAGTAGTTTTTTGAAAGAATTGGCAAAGACATTGAATATCAACATCAAAACTTTGAACAATGCATTTGTTGCATCTAGCATTGATATCAATAAATTTTTGAATATTGCTACGGTTCGTATTATCAAAGAAAAATTTGAGAATTACCTGATGTACAAGGCGATAGATAAATTTGGGATTGAATACAAAAAAGTGAGTAATGAGATTCATCCTACAAAATTTACAGATGAAAAAGGGAGATTAAAAAAGGAAGTTTCTGCCTCTGATGTAGGTAAATTCTATTCTGGACACCGAGTTGCTGATTCTTATTTTCTTGACGAATTGTATTATGATTCAGAGTTGGAAATGGAAAATATTAAGAAAAACTTGGAAGAAGTGGTTGTTTTTTCTAAAATTCCAAAAAACTCGATTAAAATTCCTGTTGCAGGAGGCAAAAGTTATTCGCCAGATTTTGCTTACGTACTGAATTATAAAGATAAATCAAAGAAACTATATTTTGTGGTGGAAACAAAAAACACCACTGAAGAAAGCTTGAGAGAAGAAGAAAAGCAAAAAATAAGGCATGCAGAGCAGTTTTTTGGGGAAACGATAAAAATTAAATTCAGGAAGCAATTTAGCAACAAAAACATAGAAGATTTGATTCGTGAAATTATTGTTGAAAAATAATACTTCATACCTATTTGGCAGAAGTTAAAAGAATAATCGTTTATGAGTGAGAGAAAACTTGAAGTTAAAAGTGTGGAAACGTTACTTAATAAGTCTGGAGAGTTAATAAAAGCAGATTTGGCTTTACGAAAAGAAAAGGGAGAAGATTTTAATATATTTTCCATCTTAGGAATGGATAATAACGAAGCCAAAACCCATTCTGCAATGCTTTCAGCTTTGTTAAATCCTATAGGAAATCATTACCAAAATGAAAAATTTTTGGAATTGTTTTTAAAAGAAATAAACTACGACTACCAAAAGGAAGATTTGAAAAAGGTAAAGGTACAAGCAGAACATTATTTAGGTAAAATATCCAAGGATTATTTAAGTGGAGGATTCATTGATTTATTAATTTCGTTTCCCTCGGGAAAAGCAATAGTTATTGAGAATAAAATAAAGGCAGGAGACCAACCTAAACAAATGTATAGATATAGCCTATATAAAGAAAAATCATCCTCCCTATATTATTTAAATCTTTTTGGAGGAGAACCTTCATCTGATAGTTTACATACTTTACAAGATGATGCTTATAGTATTATTACTTATAATAATCATATAATTAAATGGCTTGAGAACTGTTTGGCAATTGTAAATAATGGTTCTGTAATTGAAAATGCCATAAAACAGTATCAAATTCTTTTAAAAAAAATAACAAATAGTATGGATGAAAACCTTGAGAAACAACTTCAGGAAATTATTATAAATAATCTAGAAGAAGCAAAATACATATTTTCACATTATGAAAAAGCTACCACTGGAATTAAAGAAAAATTCCGAGTAGCTGTGAGAGAAAAATTGAGCAACTTATTGTCAAATTATACAATTGAACTGGGTAGTAAAGATTCCTCTGGTCTTTATTCATCAATTTGGCTTTATTCAAAAGGTATTAAAAACAAAAACATAGTAGTTGGCTTGGAATCTTTTTCAGGAAAAGGACATAACGAAGGAAGAATGTTTATTGGTATTTTGGATAAAGAAAATGAATATGAAGCGGTCGAAGAGAGTGAATACAGATTAAATAGCTATTGGCCTTTGGTTAGAGATATAAAAACCAAAATTGGAAACTCATTAAATCTATCAAGTACGAATATCATTGAACAAATGTTTAGTAATCCTGTTTATTTTGATGCAATGGTGGGAGAAGTAGCCAATCAAACAATAGATTTTGTTGAATCAATTCAAAATAGATATATAACATATAGATAACAATGAAATTAATAAAGCCTAAACAAATTTCTGGAGAAATAATGACCTTGATAGAAGAAGCAGATGAGAAGCTAATTCTAGTTTCGCCTTATTGCAATTTTAAAGATTGGAATAAATTCAACAAATCTTTTGAAATGGCTAAGAAAAATGAAGCCGAAATAGAGTTTTATGTCCGTGCAGGAGAAAATAAAACGAAAGAGGAAGTAAAAAAACTTGGAGTAACTCCATTCGAAATTCTAAACTTACACACAAAATTATATTTGAATGAAAAATATGGAATAGTGTCCTCAATGAATTTAGTTTCTTATTCCGACTCAAACTCACTAGATATTGCATATAAAACTGAGACAAAGGATGAATATGACGAATTAGTTGAGTATTACAATAGATTTATTGTGAAAAATATAAAAGAAATTAATCAAGTAAAAAAAAATGTTTTTAAAAAGCAAAAAGAAAATAGCTTAATTCAATTTAGCTCCAAACAAGATTTTTTCGAATACATTCAAAAGAAGCTAAAATTAGGTTTTGATGACGATTTTGAGATTTATATGGAGGATCTGGCAATAATAGTAAAAGGAGCTAATAGATATCAATTTCACATTTCAAATAATCATAAAAAAAATACTATCAATGCAAATGGAATTTTAACGGGAAATCAATATCGAGAGCTAGATGACCCCAAAGAGCACAAACGATTTGAGAGAAAATTAAAGATGCTTTTTCACATTTCACGTTTTGAAGGAGAGTATGATCAGATTTGGCATCATTCACAAATTCCTTTATTATCCAAAGATTTCAGCTTTATTGAACAACAAGATTTTCAGATTATAAAACCAATTATTATAGATTTCATAACAGAAATAGAAAAGTTCAAGAAGAAGATTAACAAAAAATATAGCTGGTAATTATCCCAAAAACTCTCCCAATAAAAAAACCGTTCGTCCTCAATAAATTGAAATCAAACGGTTTAGTAATTCTAGTGGTGGAGCCTATATGGAACCCAACCTAATCTCTTGAAACCTTTGTTATTACTCAAATATTAGATATTCCTTATATTGTTCACTCCCTTTTCTGGCACCAAAATGAGTTTTAATCTCAAGACGTTTATTTTATCTTTCAATCTAAAATTTCTATCTATCTTTTTAAATCTTTTAATTAAGATATTTAGGTTATGGAGTGTGCTGAACTCGAACCCTTGCATTAACTATCCAATAAAAACGGAAGGTTCGTAGACTAAACAATAGAGTTTAACCTTTTCGCTCCCTTTTTTGGCACCAAAATTTGATTTACCTACCAATATTACCTCAAAGAACGGGTTCCACTATTTATTACTGGAACTGAACGGGAATTTACTTAATTGAAAGTTATTGGGCAAATTAATTCGTTTCGATAACCATCTTCGATATTCTTAACTCAAAATTCTGGGAAATATTTTTTTAAAAAATGGATTCTAGATAAATGTTGGCTTCTTTTTGAAAATGGTTCAAATTCCTTTGATTGGAATACTTAATATTTTGTGAGATGTTTTGGTTCCGTATAGAATATGTATA
>JBDMYC010000263.1:0-3224 GCA_039770535.1 Flavobacteriales bacterium | reverse complement strand
GAGACCCATTCAAAGATACTTCTGGACCGTCAATGAATATCCTGATTAAATTAACTTGTTTGATTGGATTAGTAATTGCACCAATCTTGGGAGGACACACTGCTGATGCTTCTCACGAAGGTCATGACTCAATGAATCACACAGAAGTTTCTGCTGATATGAATACTAAAAACAATGGGGAAAGCAATGAAACTGCAACAACAGCAGTTGCTGGAACTATGGATCTTACAAAAATGTCTGACGAAACTTTGTTGTCGCTAGAAAGAGACGGTATCAATATTGAAAAAATGGTTTCGAGAGAAAGATTTGAAGGGTTGGCAGACGCAAGAGCTAGCTACGTAAAAATTGTGAGAGATACAGTGGAAGTGGATAGACCTGGATTGATCAAAAGAACAATCAACAACATCAAAGAAAAAAGAGCTGAAAGAAAAGCTGAAAAGGATGCTGAGGATAACTAAAACATAATTAACAAATTTCAAAAACCGCCCCGAATAATCGAGGGCGGTTTTTTTTGGATAATACTGAAAAACAACCGAGTAAGTAACACAACAACTAACCGTCATTATTTTCACAATTTATATTAACTTTGTATTCATTTTTAAAACATTTCTTGATTCATGAGTGATTCTATAAAGCACGAATGTGGAATAGCCCTTTTGAGGCTAAAAAAACCCCTTGATTTTTACCTAGAAAAATACGGGACAGCTTTTTATGGATTAAGAAAAATGTATCTCCTGATGGAGAAACAGCACAACCGAGGGCAAGATGGCTCTGGATTGGCAAATATCAAACTAGATATGGATCCTGGAACTCGCTACGTAAGTCGTTCTCGTTTTACAGGAAATAATAACATCCAAAGAGTATTTGAACACATTAATGCCAGGTACAACAACCTTTCGGAGGAACAATTGAACGATACAGAATGGTTAAAGCAAAACAAAGCTTTCACTGGTGAAGTATTTTTAGGTCACTTGAGATACGGAACATACGGAAAAAACAGTGTAGAAAACACACACCCTTTTCACAGAGCTAATAACTGGATGACCAAGAATTTGATTCTTGCTGGAAACTTTAACTTGACCAATGTAGATGAACTGTTTGATGTTTTGGTAAACATTGGACAACACCCAAAAGAAAAATCGGATACAGTTACAATTTTAGAGAAAATAGGTCATTTTTTAGATGTAGAAAATGAAGAACTTTTCGAAAAATACAAAGCACTTGGATACGATTATAAAAAGATTACGGAACTAATTGTAGAAAATTTAGACATTCAAAACATCTTGAAAAATTCCTCTGTAGATTGGGATGGTGGTTATGCAATGGCAGGAATTTTGGGTCACGGAGACGCATTTGTTTTTAGAGATCCAAACGGTATTCGTCCAGCTTATTGGTACGAAGATGATGAAATTGTTGTGGCAACTTCTGAGCGTCCTGTTATCCAAACGGTTTTCAATGTTCCTTTGGAAGAAATCAAAGAAGTAACTCCTGGAAGTACTTTAATCATAAAGAAAAATGGTGAGGTTTTTGAAAAAGAAATTTTAACTCCAAAAGAAAGAAAATCTTGTTCATTTGAACGTATCTATTTCTCGAGAGGAAGTGACAAAGACATTTATAACGAAAGAAAAGAATTGGGGAATAAATTAGTCCCACAGATTCTTACTTCTATCAACCAAGATTTGCGAAACTCTGTATTTACTTTTATTCCCAACACGGCAGAAACTGCTTTTTATGGAATGGTGAAAGGAATAGATGCCCACTTGAATCAAGTTAAAATTGATGAAATTCAAGCTTTGGGAGATAACAAAACTCCAGAAGCCTTGAGAGAGATTTTGGAATTTACTTACCGTGCAGAAAAAATTGCCATAAAAGATGCCAAACTAAGGACTTTTATCACGCAAGATGACGATAGAGACGAATTGGTAGCCCACGTCTATGATTTAACTTACGGTACCGTGAACGAAGGAAAAGACAACCTAATTGTGGTTGATGATTCTATTGTGAGAGGGACAACATTAAGAACTTCTATTCTGAAAATGCTGGGAAGACTGAAACCAAAGAAGATTGTTGTTGTTTCATCTGCTCCACAAATCCGATACCCAGATTGTTATGGAATTGACATGAGTAAAATGGGAGATTTCATTGCTTTTCAGGCGGCTGTTACTCTACTAAAAGAAAGTGGAAGACAAAGTGTAATTGATGATGTGTACAAACAAAGCATTGCTCAGACTAACCTTCCGAAAGAAGAAATGAGAAACTTTGTGAAAGATATTTATGCGCCTTTTAGTCCAGATGAAATATCGGAAAAAATTGCCGAAATTTTGAAACCTGCAGGAATGGAAGATGTAGAGGTAGAAATCATTTACCAAACATTAGAAGGACTGCATGCATCATGCCCAGAAAATAGCGGAGATTGGTACTTCTCTGGCGATTACCCAACTCCTGGAGGTAACAAAGCCGTGAATCAAGCCTTTATTAATTATTACGAAGGTAAGAACGTGAGAGCTTATTGTTAAGAGATATTCTATTTGTTCTCGATACTAAATAATTTCCTATTCAGTTAATTATTTCACTCGAACTGAGAAATAAGACTTTCATTTCATAAGCAAAATTTTACACTCCTATATAGATACTAAATTGTCATTTCGGGTGGTTTTGATGAAACGATAGTGGAATCTAAATTGTATCGAGAAGTGGTTATCTTGAAACAAAATTCTAATTAATAAAATACCTTTGCATTTGTTCTCGATACGTTTTAAAAAAGCTAGAACCTTTCTTAAAACACTCCCGCAAAAGGCGGGACAGCTCGGACTGACATCACCTCTTTTCCTTCTAATAAAATGCCGTAAAAACAGTTCTGCTGAATAATAAACCCTATTCATTTCGACCGTCCTCTCGTATTCGCAGGTGTTTTTTATTGTCTTCTTTCAAGACAATAAAATGTATCGAGATGAGACTTCTATGAATTAACAACCAAAAACTGTCTCCAGAAAAAAAGCCGATAACTCTTTCGAATTATCGGCTTTACTATTTTCTGAGAATGGACTTAGTTTCCTAACACATTCACCTTATCTCTTTCATCTTTCAATCCGCTTGCTTTAATCAAAGCTTGGTAAGCTCTGTTAGAAGCTTGACCTCTCAATTGTGCCTTAGCAGATTCTTTTTGCTGGTCAAAGTTTTCTGGGTCTGGTTGAGTAACAACTCCTGACACATTGATTACAAAT
>JBDMYC010000262.1:0-5367 GCA_039770535.1 Flavobacteriales bacterium | reverse complement strand
ATAATCTCTTTTTTAACTAATTCCGCAGTCATTTCAGACAATGCAAAAAGAGTGTCTTGCGGAGTTTCTCCTTGGATAATATTACCTAAATCAATTATTCTACAATTGACATCAGAAAATAAACCGTATAGATGTTGACGAACAAAATCAGGACTTTCTTTGACCGAAGAAACTGTGCTTCCTCGAGATTCTTTGACCCCAATTATTGCTAAATCGTATTTATTATCAATTTCTTCGCCAGTATGAAAAGCCACTTTTGAACCTAAGCTATTCTCTTTGTTTTGATATGCCTGAACTGAATCAGAGGAGTGAGAAGTTAAAAAAATCGAAAAATCCATACTTACTTTTTCTTTGCTTTTGCTTTTGTTTTGGCTTTTGGTTTAGCCTTTGCTCTTGTTTTCTTTTTTGGTTTAGCTTTTTCAATCATTGCCTGCACTTGCTCCAAGGTCAGTTTATCAGCTTTGGTTGTCTTCGGTAGCTCAATGATTTTCTTCTTGCCTTTCACAACATTAAACCTTCCCCACCTTGCTTTTTCTACTCGTATACCTTCTTCCTCCCAGTTGTGTATTACTTTATCGATTTCCTTTTGCTTCTTCACCTCTATCAATTCCACTATATCTTCGTCTGAAAGGTTGTCATGATCATATTTTTTATTCACATTGATGAACATATCGTTCCATTTAATGAATGGTCCAAATCGTCCGCTTCCTTTTTGCACTGGCAAACCTTCGTATTCATAAATTGGTGCGTCTGCTTCTTGTTTTGCTACTATCAATTCAGTCGCCCTTGCCATATCCACGTTCATTGGATCTTCCCCTTTTGGAATAGAAACAAACATTTCATCATACTTGATGTAAGGTCCGTATCTTCCATTAGATACAGTTACTTCATGCCCTTCGTATTGCCCTAAATCTTTAGGTAGTTTAAACAAATCAATTACTTCTTGCAAGGTTATTGTTTCCAGACTTTGATTGGGCTGCAAAGATGAAAACCTTGGTTTTGGTGCATCTTCATCTTCAAGAGTTCTTCCAATTTGTGCCATAGGGCCAAATCGTCCAATCCTTACTAAGATATCTTCTCCTTCTTCTGTTTTTCCCAAAACTCTCTCCCCTGACTGTCTTTCTCCGTGCTCCAGAGTGTGCTCCACTTTTGTGTGAAACGGATTGTAAAATTTCTTGATCATGTCCGTCCATTTCATCAATCCTTCTGCGATATCATCAAATTCTTTTTCTACCGAAGCAGTAAAGTTATAATCTAAAATACCATCAAAATTCTCTACCAAAAAATCATTTACTACCGTACCAATATCAGTTGGATGCAGTTTGTTTTTATCACCTCCATAATTTTCTGTTTGCTCTTTTATCTCAATTTCCCCTCCTTTCAAAGTCAATTGTCCGTATTTCCTTGATTTGTAATCAATCTCATCTTTTGTCACATAACCTCTTTTCTGCACTGTGGTAATGGTTGGTGCATAAGTGGAAGGTCTTCCAATCCCAAGCTCTTCTAATTTTTTTACAAGTGCAGCTTCTGTAAATCTTGCTGGTGGCCTTGTGAATCTTTGTGTTGCCTCAATTATTTTTTTAGAGACTGCATCTCCCACTTTCATAGGTGGAAAAATTCCCTCGTTATCGCTTTCTAAGTCTTCGTTTTCATCATCTTTCCCCTCCAAGTATACTTTCAGGAATCCTTCGAATGTGATAATCTCTCCTCTTGCCGTAAATAGTTCACTAATTTTTGTGCCAGCAATTTTCACAGTAGTTTTTTCCAATTTTGCTTCACTCATTTGGGAAGCAATTGCTCTTTTCCAAATCAACTCGTACAATCTATTTTCACTGCTATCTGTACCTGCAGAGTGTACCGCAAAACTACTCGGACGAATTGCTTCGTGCGCTTCTTGAGCTCCTTTAGATTTTGTTTTAAACACTCTCGGGAAGGAAAAGTCTGCACCATAGGATTTCAAGATTTCCTCTTTCGCCCCTGTTCTTGCAGTTTTTGAAAGATTGATAGAATCTGTTCTCATATAAGTTATCCTACCTGCTTCGTATAGTTTCTGCGCAACACTCATGGTTCTGCTTACTGAAAAGCCTAACTTTCTACTTGCTTCTTGCTGCAAAGTAGAAGTTGTAAAAGGTGGAGCTGGCGATTTTTTTGCTGGTTTTTTCTGAATGTCATCAATGCTAAAATCAGAATCCTTGCATTTATTCAAAAATTGTAACGTTTCTTCTTCTGTGTTAAATGTTTTACCTAAATCAGACTTAATTACGGTTCCATCTAACACAAATTCAGCCTTTACCTTGTATGCAGCTGTAGAATCAAATCCTCTGATTTCTCTTTCTCTCTCGACAATCAGTCTCACAGTGACAGACTGCACTCGCCCTGCCGAAAGGGAGGGTTTTATTTTTTTCCAAAGAACAGGAGAAAGCTCAAAACCTACCAATCTATCCAAAACTCTTCTTGCTTGCTGGGCATTTACCAAATCAATATTAATCTCTCGTGGATTTTCTATTGCATTTTGCACTGCTGTTTTGGTAATCTCATTAAATGTAATTCTTTTTGTTTCCTTTTTAGCTAGCCCCAAAGTTTCGTACAAATGCCATGAAATAGCTTCTCCTTCGCGATCCTCATCAGTCGCTAACCACACTATATCAGATTTTTTTGTCAGTTTTATAAGCTCGGCTACTACTTTTTTCTTGTCCTCAGAAACCTCATAGTTAGGATTAAAGTCGTTTTCGATATCTATTCCCATTCCTTTCCTGGGAATGTCTCGCACGTGACCAAAACTCGATTTTACTGTAAATCCTTTCCCCAAATATCCTTCAATGGTTTTGGCTTTGGCAGGTGACTCAACTATTACTAAGTTTTTTGACATGTGGTGTGGTATTAAATGAAACTCCTTTATATATAGGAACTTTTTTTTGAACGAAAATGCACAGAGTTCACTCTCGGCTACTTTGCACAAAACTAAGGACTTTTTAATTACTATTCCAAATGAAATTGAAAATAGCCATTATTTCACGAAGAAAACAAGCGTTATATTTTAATGATTTTATAGGAGAAAGTGACTAATCCGTAGCGTTTTAGTACATTTACTCGAGACTCTGTTAAATAATTTGCCTGACCATAATTTGAAATACCTGTCCTTTGGTTCAGAGCGTCATTAATGGATAAACGGAGATAACCTCTTTTGTTTTTGAAAATTGTTTTGGCAACAAAAGCATCCAAAATAAAGAAATTCTGTGCGGCAGAAATAGAGCGACCCGAAAAGAAATTTTGTGTTCCCGTGATTCCAAATTCCCAATCTTTTTTCAACTCAACATCTATTTCACCAACTATTTTGGTGTTAACATACATAGAACTTTGTTGATCACTTATTCCGATTTGATTAAGATTAGCATTGGAACTCACTTCCAATAATAATCTCACAATTTTATCATTTGTATTTCGAAGAGAAATTGAACCCCCATAATTATAGGTTAATGACTTATTCACCTCATCATCAATTAAATTATATCCTTGATTAATTCCAAAATTAATAGCAGTTCGTATCCTTGTTTTCAATTTAGATAATTTAAAACCATATCTCAAGTTGGTATTTACTCCTAAATTATCTTGCGTGTTTTGAGGAGATGTAGTTTGTAATTTGCTGATGGAATCAAAAAAACGTGCATTATTGATGTCGTTATTTACAGCATAAGCACTTACATTAATTCCTGTTTGCCTGTCGCTAAATGCGTCATAAGTGAACCAATTGAAATTCAGATTATGTGAATATTCTGGTTTCAGATTTGGATTACCAACATAGATACTTAATGGGTTAGAGTTATCTAGAACTGGCTGTAATTGACTAATTGTAGGCTCATTAAAAGTAGTTGTGTAATTTAAGCTTACATTGCTTTTCATCCCATTTCTCTTTCTCCAAGTGAAATTAGGCAACAAAACCTGAAAATCTTGATTGATGCTTTCTGTATTTTCATCTCTAGTACCTTTCAATGAAGATACTTGGGCATCTAATCCTGCTACAAGCATCCCTTTTCCTACCTTGTAATTGTATTTGAAACCAAGCTGGTGGTAGTTATAATTACTGCGAAAAAAATTACTTAACTGTTGATTGAATATTGAGTTTCCGCTCCTGATATCAAAAAAATCTTTGTTGTTTTCTTGAGCTTGATTGTAATAACTGTAATCTGCGATCATGAAAGATTTTGGGCTGAGCTGTTCTGTGAAAGCTACCTTTCCAAAATATTCCATTTTATTAACCAATTGCGCTTGATCTTGGTTTAAGATATTATTAAAACTAGTTCCGTCTTTAAGGATAATAGTTCGCTCTGTGATTAACTCAGTTGTTGTTTCGTTATTCAGGTAGTAGAAATCTCCTAGAAAATTTAACGAACGACCAGGTTTATCGAACTTTTTCTTGTAATCTAAACTCAAAGTTGTGTTAATTCCGTTTCCTTGGGCATAAGAATTTCCATCTGAGATGTTGTTTGCATTGTCAGAGAAAAGTTGATTTCCAGTGCTCAACTCTCTGGTTTTTGATGCGGTATAAATTCCTATCAAATTAATATCGAGTCTATTTTGTAAATTAAACTCATGTTGCAATTTTGCATTCAACCTGTAGTTTTGCAAATCTTGACTTTGGTCATTGGTATTGTTAGATGCAAAAGATGAATTTGCCAAATAATTTACGCTATTTGTCTCTCTGTTGATATCTGAATTCGAGTTGTTTACAAAAAAAGAAGAGATGATGTGTGTGGCTTTTCCAATGTCTTGATTATAATTAATACCTCCAGCTAAAGTGGATGCAATTCCGTTATTTGCTCCAGGGATATTAATAGGAACTCCGGTCGAGGAAGGGTCAAAATTTGATTTCCCAGTTTTCATCACATTGCTTATTCCACCCATAAAATTGAAATAATCTCGGTATGAAAACCCTTGTTCATTCACATTATTTGCCATCAACAAAGCTGTAAATTGTGCCGTTTCTGAGAACCTATTCAAGTTTAATTTACCCTTGTAACGATTGTCTGGACCTCCTCCAGCAGTTGCTTCTCCAAATATCCCTTTTTTTCTATCCTTTTTCAAAGTGATATTAATGGTCCTGCTTCTCTCACCATCATCTACCCCTGTAAATTCGGATAGCTCCGATTTTTTATCAAAAACTTGGACTTTATCAATCGCGTCTGCGGGAATATTTTTGGTTGCAATTTTTGGGTCGTCTCCAAAAAATTCTTTCCCATCCACATAAATTTTATTTACTTTTTCGCCTTGTGCAGTGATTTCCCCATCAGAATCTACTTCTATCCCTGGAAGTTTCTCAAGTAATTTTTCCACATTTGCTCCCTTTTGGGTTTTAAAAGAACCTGCATT
>JBDMYC010000261.1:0-2923 GCA_039770535.1 Flavobacteriales bacterium | reverse complement strand
GGAATTGCAGAGTAATCAATCAGCCAGCTAATGTCTGCAGCAGCTTCTTTTTCCTTAGCAAAAATATTGTGAAGAATACCATTTGTAAGTTTCACAGATTGAACCGTTTCAACTACTGGTATAGAGTCTTGAGCTATCGATCCAAAGTTGAAAAGTGAAACGAGTGCAAATAAGAGAGTAAAATTTTTCATGTTCATCTAATTATTATTGTCGTCAAAAGTAACTTTTATGATTTAAACCGAATCCTCTTCAATATTAAGTTAATGTTAAATGTATATTAAACCTATGTCAAATATTTTTTTAACGTAAAGTGATTGTTAAGTTTTACTACTTTTGACCGTCAAAAAATAAAGATTTATTAATATTATGTTAAACAATTTTATGAAAAAAATTAGTATTTGTATAGCGCTTTGCGCCCTATTTTCTAGTCAGTTAGACGCACAAGTAAAAACCAATAAATTTGGTAAAGGATTTGATATTGTAGGCAAGGACTCCTCATTTTCTATGAATATTGGAGTGAGATTTCAGGCTTTGTACACCAATAACTGGGATGTTAGAAATGATGAACTGGCAAAAACAGGAAACCCAACTTCCAATTATTTGTTAAGAAGATCAAGATTGAAGTTCAAAGGATTTTTGTACAATACTAAAATCACTTACAAAATGGAGTTTGGATTGACAAACAGAGATTTGAGTGGTGGAGGAACATCAAATTACAGCAATGCCCCAAGATTAATTTTGGATGCAGTTATTAAGTGGAATTTCTACAAAAACTTCACGCTTTGGGCAGGACAAACAAAATTGCCAGGAAACAGAGAAAGGGTAATTTCTTCGGCAAACATGGAGACTGTAGATAGGAGTAGATTGAACAGTAGGTTTAACATAGACCGTGACATGGGAATTCAATTGCGTCACCACATGAAGTTTGGCAAAAACTTTATTGTGAGAGAAGCTTTTGCATTCTCGCAAGGAGAAGGAAGAAACATAACGAGTGGAAACATTGGAGGAAACGATTATACGTTCCGTGTTGAAATGTTACCAATGGGAAAATTTGAATCCAAAGGAGATTATAAAGGAGGAGATTTAAAAAGAGAAGAAAAGCCAAAATTATCGGTTGGTGTAACTTACAACATCAATGACAGAGCAGGAAGAGAAAGGGGTCAAGGGGGAGATTTTATTCCAGCTGACGAATCTCAATTGAAAACAATGAGCGCTTTGTTTGGAGATTTTATGTACAAACACAAAGGATTCTCAATGATGGGAGAATATGTAAACAAGACAGTTTCTGGAGGAGACAACAATGTGTATGATGCGATTTCGAATGCAGTTGTGGGAACTTATTATACGGGAGAAGCGGCAAGCATACAAGCAGCTTATTTATTCAAAAGCAATTGGCAGCCAATTTTTAGATATACTCATTTGTCGCCAACTTCTTCTAATAAAGAAAATGAATATACTTTAGGAGTCTCGAAATACATTGTGGGACACAAACTAAAAGTACAGTCTGACATTAGTTACAGAGAAATAGGAGGGAAAGATGACATTCTTTTCTACAGATTACAATTTGACGTTCATTTCTAGAGCAAGAAATAAATTTATAAAAAAAGGGCAGTAAGAAAATATCTTACTGCCCTTTTTTGGTTTAAACTGTTTCTGATAATTAGAATGCGTGACTCACACCCACACTGAATGTTCTTCCTATATTGAACTCTGTGAAAGGCTGATTTTCTCCTTCAAATGAAGAGTAATAGTTGAAATTATTGTCTCCTAGAATGTTATTTATTTGGAAGTCAATTTTTGTTCTTTTGTCTTTCCCTATTTTCTTATTGATAGAAAAATTCAAACTGTGAAAAGGATCTGTGTAGATATCTGGAAATAAACCTGCTCCTACAATATAAAGAGTTGGTCCTTTTACGTTATAAAACAATCCCGATTGAATTTCACTTTCTTTGTTGGTGTAAGTAAGTCCGCAGTTAATTACGAATGGAGATTGTCCAGCCATCTGTCTTTTGTTAGTAACTGTTTCCCCTTCTTTTTCATATCCTTTTCTGGAGTTAAACTCTGCATCTGTCATTGTAATTTCAGATTTTACAAGAATAAGGTTTCCGCTTAGCGCAAAAGTGTTTTTGTCGTTAGAAACAAAATCAAGGTTTGTTTTAAATTCAAATTCTAAACCAGCAACCATTCCGTTTCCTACATTTCTTGGTTGGTATTCTGTACTGGTTTGTTGCTCAGGAATTCTTACTAATTCTATCGGTTTGTCAAAGAATTTGTAAAATCCACTTACCGAAATCATTTGTCCTACTTTGCTGAATAATTCCCACCTCACATCCAAGTTTTCGATTCTTGTTTCTTGTAAGTTTCCATCCCAATCTCCATATTGGAACAAACTTCCGTTAAAAATTCGATTAGAAATAGGGTCTATGATTTGAGCAAAAGACAATTCCTTGAAAGAAGGTCTTGCAATCGTTCTCCCGTAAGAAAATCTCAGGTTTTGTTTTTCTTGTATTTTGTAAATCAAGTTTACACTAGGAAATAAATCAAAAGATTCCAATACTTTTGCATCTTCTAGGTTAGTGCCGTTTGCGTCATCTCCACTGGCAAATAACTGATCTCTTCCTGTGTGCCTTTGAACATAAGTCTCTGCTCTTAATCCCAAGATTGTATTCAGTTTTTTAGAGATTTTAAACTCGTTAGAAAAATACAAAGCATTATTCATCACATTCGAGTTGTAGGAGTTTGGATTAGGATTTTTGTTTCCAGATTGAAAATAAATATTGTTTCCATTCTGAGTGTATAGATTTTCACTGTTTAGTACTTCGTTAGGATTTGTGCTCGTCCAATTTTGACTACCAAAAAACTGCACATCATAAAATAAAATCTCATAATCTCTAGATTTGTAAATTGAACTAAAACCGAATTT
>JBDMYC010000260.1:0-6014 GCA_039770535.1 Flavobacteriales bacterium | reverse complement strand
TACAAACAAGGGAAAATTGAGTTGACACAGATAGTAAAAAAGTTTAGCCATGATGTGGCGATTTGTTTTGAGATTGAGAAAAGAGGATATTTGAGAGTAGGCTATTTTGCAGATATTGTGATAGCAAATTTGGATAAAAAGCAAACTGTAACTAAAGAAAGTTTATTGTACAAATGTGGTTGGTCACCTTTTGAAGGAGAAGAATTTGCATCTACTATAGAAACTACAATTGTGAGCGGCAATGTTGTCTGGAATAATGGAAAGCTGATTGAAGGCACTAACGGACAAAGACTTTCGTTCAATAGATAATTGAAATAATAACCAATGAAGAAGTTCTCGCTCATACTTTATGCCGGATTAGTTTCTATTTTTTTAAATAGCTGCAAATCAGATAGTATTGGGGTGAAACCCGATCCTTTTATTGAAAAAGACCAATTCGTAGATTTGATTTATGACATCAATCTACTAGAAGGGGGTTTGTCTAATTTTAATATAGAACGAAGTTCTGTGACAGATTCCGCAATGACTTTGTACAAAGGAATACTGGCAAAGCATGAGGTTGATTATACTACTTTCAAAGCTAATCAAGAGTTTTACGTTTTGATGGATAAATACAAAGAGGTATCTGAGGAAGTGCTAGCGAGAATAGTTGAAAAAGAGAGAGAATACGAAGACATCAAACCTATTAAGATTATTTCTTTCATCCAATTGTCAGAATTACTAGAAGGAGATAAATTGATTGAGTTTTTTGAGAAAGACACGAACACCACTTATACGCAAAGACTTGATTCTGCCATGTATTTCTACCGAAAGCGGCAGTATAGATTGGAGTCAATTGATCTCGATTCTATTTCATTCGAAGTGAACATAAGAAAATTTAAAAAAGGAGCAGATTTATTCCGATTGGAGAAAGCTGCGTTTAAAAAAATGCCTACAAATGAATAAAGTATCAGTAATTGGAATTCAGGCTTATGCCTACCATGGATGTCTTGAAGAGGAAGCAAAAATTGGTAACGAATACATCATTGATGTTGAGCTCACAACTGACTTCAAGGAGTCTGCAATGAAAGATGATTTGAGTAAAACTATTGATTACGTAATAGTGAACCGAATTGTGGAAGAAGAAATGGCAATTCGTTCTAAACTGATAGAGACAGTTGGTTATAGAATTCTAGATAGGCTCAAGGCAGAAGATTTCATTATGCTAAATGCTGTCATTACAATCAAGAAAATTAATCCACCCATTAATGGAAATGTGGATTATGTATCGATTACTGTGGAGGAGTAATTAGTTGTCCACCCTGAAAGAAACGTACTTTATTTTGAATCCTTTGTTGGCAAAAAGTGTCTCATAGTGAGTTCTGATATCCAGTATTTCTTGAGTTTCTTTGTCAAAAGAATCCCAATCTTTTTCATAGATATTATTTGAGTTTACCAACATTTCGTAGCCATACTCTTCTATTTCTTCGAGTGTAGAATGGTATAAAAGTGTGTTGTCGGTTTTCAAATGAATGATTCCATTTGGTTTTAGTATTTTTTTGTAACGTTTCACAAACTCCCTAGATGATAGTCTTTTGTTTGGTTTTTTTGGTTGAGGGTCAGAAAAAGTAAGCCAAATTTCATCTACTTCATTTTTAGCAAAAAAGTGCTCCACAAAATCTACTACATTTCTCAAAAATGCCACATTAGTCAGGTTTTCTTCGTTTGCTTCTTTTGCTCCTTTCCACACTCGAGCTCCTTTTATGTCTATTCCTACAAAATTCTTGTTTGGGTATTTTCTTCCCAATCCCACGGAATATTCTCCTTTTCCACAACCCAACTCCAGAATGATTGGATTGTCATTTTTGAACACTTCCTTGTTCCAGTTTCCTTGCAAAGGATAATCCACATCAATAAATTCAGCCATAGAAGGTTCAAAAACCCTTTCCATAGTCTTCATTTCATCAAATTTCATCAGTTTGTTCTTCGGCATTCTATTCTGTGTTTTTCAGTTGCAAAGGTATTAAAAAAGATGTTTGCCACAAGTTGCTTGGTGCTGGGCTCTGGTTGCAAGTTTCAGGATATGTTGGCTTTGTCTGAGAAATGAAAAAAAGCTATTTCACAATTGAGTCACAAAGAATTTTCATTTCTGTCTTCCGACTTCTATAGGTTCTTCAAAAGCGTAGTAAATTCTTTAGTTTTATTTCTTGAAACAGGAATCTCTTTTCCACTAGCGAGTACCGCCACATTTCCGAGTGTTGTTAGGTATTCTTTGAGGTAGTTGAGGTTGATAATGAACGATTTGTGAGTCCTGAAAAACTGGTGTGAATCCAATAGATTTTCATACACTTTCAAAGTTCTCGTGTCAGTGTATTTGGTTTTGTCTTTAAAATAGAGATCTGTGCAATTTCCTTTAGCTTCAATGTACTCAATCTCCGATTGATTAATAATTTTTATTCCACGACTGTGCGAAATAGTTAATTTGTCATTGGATTTAGTCCGGATGCTTTTGGCAGTATTTTGTAGAGATTCTTGGTATTCTTTTTTTGATTCAGGATTGGCTCTGAGTAGAGTTAATCTTTTTTCAATCTTCTGGCCTGCATCTATCAATTCATCAATATCAATGGGTTTTAACAAATAATGTACCGCATTAGCATTAAATGCTTTGAGTGCATATTCTTTGAAAGCTGTAACAAAAACAACCAAGAAGTTTTTCTCTTCAATTTCGTCTAGTAAGGTTAAGCCTTCGGTTCCAGAAGGCATGCAAATATCCAGAAAAATAACTTCGGGTTTTAGAGCTTCAATCTTAGATTTTGCATCTTCTTTATTTTCAGCACTTCCAATAATTTCTATCGAAGGACAAAAGCTTTCAATCATCATTTTCAGATTTTCTCTAGCTAATTCTTCGTCATCAATTATCAGTGCTTTTATGCTCATTTGTTAATTTTTCTGTTCTAAATTATCCATAAAGTTAAGAAATGACAGAAAGGAATTCGTATTTAAGTCCTTTAATTTCAGTTCTATTTTTCATCAAAAACCATTAAAACGAAATAACCAACCGATAAATAGTTCAAATCTACCGTTAAATAAAACAGGCTTTTTTTGGAAAAAATTTGTTGTTACTTAGTGTCAGATAAAGGGATAAACCCTATGAACAAACAACTATGAAATATTACACTAAAGATACAAATATTCCTGAATGGATATTTATCGATAAGGGAAACTAAAACCTCTTTTGTTTCAATTCACTATATAATTAGTGAACCGTTACAGAAAACCTGCCATTGGGGAATGGCATTCATAATTTTCTTTTTTTTGTTTAGACTAAGACCACTTTTTACGAAGCGGTCTTTTTCTTTTTTTTATTGATAATTAGTTATTTAAGAATGAAAATCTACTAATTCGTCAATTGGAGCCTTGGTTATTTTTGAAATCGACATTCCATATTTATCAGCTATTTCAACTAAAATTTTTTGATAATAAAAAGCGATTGATCCTACAAAACCTAGCGGATAATTTTTGTAATTAGGGTAGGGAAGTACTCTCACAGTGAAAAAATCATCAAATCCAGAAAAGATTATTTCTCTAAGCTGAGGATGATGAAGCCTTGAATGAAAGAAAGTTGCGAAGCTTGCCAAAAATTTATTAGGATTTTCCTCCTTGTAAGTCTTGTGTAGTATTTGATCCTTTGTTAATGAGAATTCATTTTCAAATTCAAGTCGCAGTTCTTGACTCAATTTACCGTTCAAATATAACTTTACTAGCCTTATTCCAAGGTAAGATCCGCTTCCTTCGTCTCCAAAAATAAATCCGTCTGAAGCTATGTTTATTATTTCTTTTTCATTTTCCCAGACGCATGAGTTTGATCCAGTTCCCAAGATGCACGCTATCCCGTCAGATTTTCCCAAAGTTGCTCTTGCTGCCGCAATTAAATCGTGATTCAGGTTCACTGTTGCTCTTATAAATGCTGGTCGAAGTGCATTTTCAATGATATATTTCCTTTTTTCAGAAGAACATCCTGCTCCATAATAATGAATTTCAGATACAGTGTCACAGTCAATGTTACTTCTAGAAAATGCTAAAGTTATTTCATTAAAAATTACTTCTGTAGATTGAAAATAGGGATTAAACCCTATAGTTTTTATTCGTTCAACCTCATTGGAATTTTCATCAATTACAACCCAATCTGTTTTTGTTGAACCACTGTCAGCTATTATTTTAAGCATAGTATCATATTAAAATTACCAACTCCCGCCAGCACCTCCTCCAGAGAATCCTCCACCACCAAAACCACCAAAACCACCTCCGCCCCCAATTATTATCCAAGGAATTGCACTTCCTCCTCTTCGGCCACCTCTGTGTTTTCCGTGTCTGTCATAGTTTTCCCAATCGTCATTTCCTCCGTCTCCAAATTTTTGAGCAAGAATCACAAAGAGAATAAAAACAATAAAGAAAATGAGGATAATTCCTAAACCGTCTTGTCCTTTTTTAGCCATATAATCGGCTTCAGAAATTTCTCCTTCGGCAAGTCGCATTAGGGTTTCTGCTCCTGCATTTATTCCGTTTACATAACTGCCTTGTTTGAAATAGGGAATAACTTCATAGTCAATAATTCTTCGAGTTCCAGCATCAGTAATTGCCCCTTGCAATCCAGTTCCCACGGCAATAAAAACTTCTCCTTTAGCATTTCCTACTTTTGGTTTTACCAAAAACACCAATCCATTTTCCATATTTCTTCAAAGCAGAACTACTTTTTACACTTTCTATTCTTTCGTCTAAATCCATTTTTCTAATTTTATATGTTACTACTTACAATATAAGTATTATTCTAAATATCAATCCAAAAAAAATGAGCTACGGTTAGTAACTCATTTTAGTGGTTGCGTGATCGCAAAATATCTAAATGAAGTATTATTTGATAATATCTACACTTCGTTTCAAGAACTCAGTCAGCTTTTTTCCTTTCAGCATTCCTTTTGCCAAAAGTGCCAAATCTGTTGCTTGTTCTATCAATTGTTTTTTCTTTTTGTCGGTTTTGGTTTCCAATATTTTGGTGATTAATGGGTGATTTGTATTCACCACTAGGTTATACATCTCTGGCATCACTCCCATGAATCCCATTCCGCCTCCGCCCATGGCTTGTTGCTCTTTCATTCTTCTCATGAATTCAGCCTCTGTAATTTGCATTGGGCTATCCATTTCGCTTAAGCTCTGAAAATCAACAGAAAACTTCTCTTTTCCAACTACTTCTTCAATTACTGGCTGTAATTTTTCTTCGTCTTCTTTAGTCAGTTTACTTGGCTGCTCTTCGTCTTTCGTGATCAGTTTTTCAATTGTATCTGAATCTATTCTTGCAAAAGAAACATTCTCGAGAGATTGCTCTAGTTTAGAAATAAAGTGTGGAGCCAAAGGACTATCCAATAATAAAACATCATACCCTTTGTTCGTAGCACTTTCTATCAATGCGTGGTGCTCTTCCTCGTTATTTGTGTACAAATAGACAACTTTATCGTTTTTGTCTTTTTGTGTTTCTTTCACTTTTTCTTGGTACTCTTCGTACGTAAAGAATTCACCTTTTGTGTTTTTCAACAAACTAAATTTCTTAGCTCTATCGTAGAATTTCTCGTCTGATAACATTCCGTATTCTATAAAAACATTGATGTCTTCCCATTTAGACTGAAAATCCTCACGGTCGTCCTTGAACATAGAATTCAATTTGTCTGCTACTTTTTTGGTGATATAAGAAGAAATTTTCTTTACGTTACTGTCACTTTGCAAGTATGATCTAGATACATTCAATGGAATATCTGGCGAATCGATTACTCCGTGTAATAACTGCATAAATTCAGGAACAATATTTTCTACAGAGTCTGTAATAAACACCTGATTCGAATACAATTGAATCTTGTTTTTCTGAATCTGAATGTCTTTTTTTAATTTTGGAAAATACAGAACACCCGTCAAATTGAAAGGGTAATCTACGTTCAGGTGAATGTTAAACAAAGGCTTTTCTGACATAGGATATAACTCCTGAT
>JBDMYC010000259.1:0-18727 GCA_039770535.1 Flavobacteriales bacterium | reverse complement strand
CCATCTTTGCCAAATCTCCATCCATAGAAAACACACCATCCGTAACAATAATTCTATGTCTTTGTTCTTGAGCTTTAATAAGTTGTTGTTCCAAATCTGCCATATCAGAATGTGCATATCTGTATCTTGCAGCTTTGCACAATCTCACTCCATCAATGATTGAGGCATGGTTCAATGCATCAGAAATTATTGCATCTTCTTTACCAAAAAGCGGCTCAAAAACCCCTCCGTTTGCATCAAAAGCTGCTGCATACAAAATGGTATCTTCTGTTCCATAAAAATCTGCTATCTTCTTTTCCAGTTCCTTATGAATATCTTGAGTTCCACAAATAAAACGCACGGATGACATCCCAAATCCGTGAGAATCTAGCGTATCTTTTGCAGCTTTAATTACATCAGGATGAGAAGACAAGCCTAAATAATTATTTGCACAAAAGTTTAATACATTATCTCCTGTACTCACCTCAATCTCTGCGGATTGCGGATTCATTATTACTCGCTCAGATTTATACAATCCCGCTTCTTTAATTTCCTTTATTTCGTTTTCTAAATGTGCTTTTAGTTTTCCGTACATATACTGAGGTGTTTTTTTTGATTTTTATGACTCAACCAAAGATATAGATTTTTGAGGTAAATAAAAGTGTGTCTTTTGGATAAAAACACTACTCTTTTACTCTTTTATCTCGTAACCTTCTAATTTCCGAATACAAGCCCATTAAAAAAACTAAAACAAACTTCATTTTAACAAGAGTATTTTCACTTGGAGCAAAAAAAGCTAGCAGAAATAAAGTTGAAACAATAAAAAACAAATGGTACATAAATTTATAAAATACATCTATTTACCTGATTGTCAACAATTGAAAAGCTAAAAATAATCCTTTTTAAATAAATTAAATAAAAAAATGCTTCAAAACAGATATTAAATAAATAAAAAAAATATACCTTTGAACCATCAAGGGGTGCCATAAAATAGGCTGAGATTATACCCGTAGAACCTGCTGTGGTAATTCATAGAAGGGAAACATACAAGACAAGGACATTTTGCGCCTCAGTCTATTCTGTTTGATACTCTCTTGGTACATTTTTATTTAAAAAAAATTAAAAAAATACCAATGAAAAAAACTATCTACCTTTCACTTATCACTTTGCTTATCTCGGCAATTTCATTCTCACAATATTCCATTTCTGGGAATTTGCAAGGAAACGCAGAAACACCCCTACCTTGGGTTAACATCCAAATCCTAAACACCAATTACATTGCAGTTTCTGATGGTAACGGAGACTTTAACCTAAGCGACTTGAAACCCGGAGAATACAAATTGAAATTTAGCTTTGTTGGCTATACGCCAATTACAAAAAAAGTTGAAATTTCGGATCGAAACATTGAACTCGGGCTCATTACAATGAATGTTAAATCGGAAATAGTGGATGAAGTAACAATTTCGGCTACCAAGCTAGATTTGAGTGTTCCAGCAGCTGTTTCTACGATTACAAAAAAAGAAATAGAAGAATCAAACCTAGGTCAAGACATTCCTTTTTTGTTGCAAAACTCTCCCTCGGTGGTGGTTTCCTCAGATGCTGGTGCTGGAGTTGGATATACATACATGAGAATTAGAGGAACGGATGGTTCTAGAATTAATGTGACTGTAAATGGAATCCCGCTAAATGATGCCGAATCTCATGGCGTGTTTTTTGTAAATATGCCTGATTTTGCCTCGTCAATGGAAAGCGTTCAAATCCAAAGAGGTGCAGGAACTTCTACTAATGGAGCTGGAGCATTTGGTGCTTCGGTAAATTTATTTACCGACTTCAGAAATACAAAAGCTTACGGAGAAGTAAATAATTCTTTTGGATCATTTAACACAATGAAAAATACGGTAAAATTTGGAACTGGATTGGTAGGAAAGCATTTTTCATTTGACGGTCGATTATCAAACATTCAATCGGACGGATATGTGGACAGAGCTTCATCTGATTTAAAATCATATTACCTTTCTGGGCAATACGTGAAAGGAAAAAACTCTTTAAAATTCATCACATTTTCTGGTAAAGAAAAAACTTACCAAGCTTGGTATGGGATTCCAAGAGATTCATTAAAAACTAACAGAACTTATAATCCTTACACCTATGAAAACGAGGTAGACGATTACCAACAAACTCACTATCAATTATTTTTCAACCGAAAACTGAGCCCCGACCTTTTATTGAATACTGCTTTGCATTACACAAAAGGAGCAGGATTTTTTGAGCAGTACAAAGAAGGAGAGGATATGGCTGATTACAATATTAACCCTATTTTCACTACCACAGACACAATAACACAGACTGATTTGATTAGAAGAAGATGGCTGGATAATGATTTTTATGGAGGAATATTTTCTTTGATATACACACCCAACAATAAATTAAAAACTACGCTTGGAGGTGGATACAACATTTATGATGGAGACCATTTTGGAGAGGTAATTTGGGCAAGGTTTGCAGGAAATAATGAAATAAGAGATCGTTATTATGATAACAATGCAACCAAAACAGATGGAAACATTTACTTGCAAAACAGCTACCAAATAAACAAAAAATTGAGTGGGTTTTTAGATTTACAAGTAAGAGCAATCTCTTACGATTTTCTTGGTTTTGATGATCAACTGAACAACATCCAACAAGATGCAAATTTCACCTTTTTTAATCCAAAAGCAGGACTAACTTATAACTTGAATTCATCTACAAGTTTATACACCCTATTTGCAGTTGCAAACAAAGAACCAAATAGAGATGACTTAACAGAATCTTCGCCAACAAGCCGACCAAAGCACGAAACTTTGTATGACCTAGAATTAGGATTTAAAAGATCTAAGAAAAAGTACGCAATCAGTGTAAATGGATATTTTATGAGCTATCGAAATCAATTAGTTGCTACTGGAGAACTGAATGACGTGGGAGCTTCTGTGAGAACAAACATTGAAAGTTCTTACCGAGCAGGAATAGAAATAGAAGGTGGTGTTCAAATTACTAAAGGACTAAAATGGAGCGGAAACGTAACTTTAAGTCAAAACAAAATACAAGACTGGACTGAATACGTAGACAATTGGGACACTTGGGGAAAGGACACAGTAGTTCACTCGAATTCGACTTTAGCATTTTCGCCAAGTATTATTGCAAGTAGTATTTTTGAATTTAATCCCTACAAACAATGGGATGGACCGAGAATGGCAAACAGAATAGACAACTGGACTATTTCATTGATTAGCAAGTATGTGGGAGAACAATTTGCCGACAACACGCAAAACGAAAACACAAAACTGGACGCTTATTTAGTCCATGACTTAAGAGTGAACTACTCTATGAAACTAAAACCATTCAGAGAAATCGTAGTATTTGGCTCTATCTATAACTTAACCAATAATTTATACTCAGCAAATGCCTGGAGCTATAGGTACTCCTCAGGAGGAGAAGTTCAATCAGACATGGGCTTTTATCCGCAAGCAACTAGAAACATTTTAGTAGGCTTGAATATTAAGTTTTAATATCCGCTAGCTAGCCGCAGCCTATAAAAGGATTGTTCTTTATTGAGCAATCCTTTTTTTTGGGGTTTACAATTTTGATTTAAAAAAAATATCAGACTACAATAAACTCTTATCAACCAAGAAAATTGAATCTTTCTTTCTAATTATATATATTTTGTTTAATTTTATATAAATAAAGTTAAACAAAATGAAAAACTACTTAATTATTGGAGGTTCTTCCGGAATTGGAAAAGCTCTTACAGAACAAATGGCGCTTGAAGGAGACGTATTTGCGACTTATAACGAGAACGAAATGGAGAGTCACATCCCAAACGTAAATTATTACCACTTGGATGTTACTGCTGACGAACTTGAGTTCGAGAATTTACCAGATGAATTACATGGATTGGCTTATTGCCCAGGAAGCATAAATCTAATGCCTTTCAAAAGAATCAAACCTGCTCAATTTGCAGAAGATTTTGAATTGCAAGTGAATGGTGCCGTGAAAGTGATACAAAAAGTATTGCCGAATCTTAAAAAAGCAAACCAATCCTCTATCTTATTTTTCTCTACAGTAGCCGTGCAAAATGGATTTAATTTCCATGCGCAAGTTGCAGCATCAAAAGGAGCTATCGAAGGATTAACAAGATCATTAGCAGCAGAATTTGCTCCAAAAATAAGAGTGAATGCCATTGCACCTTCTCTCACAGACACTCCACTTGCAGGCAAACTTTTGAGCACAGACGAAAAAAAAGAAGCGAACGCACAAAGGCATCCATTAAAAACTATTGGTAATCCAGATAATATTGCACAATTGGGAGCGTTCTTACTATCAGATAAATCAGCTTGGATTACAGGACAAGTGATTCATGCAGATGGAGGAATGTCATCTATTAAAGGATAAACAATAAAACTATGGAAGAAACAGCAGTAAACCACAGAGAAGCTATAATTAGCAACTTTATGAGCTATATGTTAGAGCACGGTAAAAAACCGCACAACATATTTACTTTTACCAAAGAAAATGAAATGAATGAAAGTGACTTTTATGCTCATTTTCCAAATTTTGAAGAACTGGAAAAAGAAATATTTTGCGAGTTTTTTACTCAAACCCTAACTCTTTTAGAAAAAAACGAAGAATACAACTCGTTTGACGCGCAAAACAAATTGTTAAGTTTTTATTTCACGTTTTTTGAAATTTTAACAAAAAACAGAAGTTACGTTTTACAAGCTATCAAAACAGATAAACTGAAAGGATTGGGCATTACGAAAAGACTTGGAAAACATTTCAAACAGTTCATTCATTCGATTGATATCGAAACAATGACAATCCCGGAAGATAGACTCAACTCCTTTAAAGATAAAAGTATAGCAGAAGCCTATTGGGGACAATGTGCTTTTATTATAGCTTACTGGGAAAGAGATACCTCTCCAAACTTTGAAAAAACAGACGTACTGATCGAAAAATTAGTGAATACAGGATTCCAACTTCAAGATATCAAACCGCTAGAAAGCGTGCTAGATTTAGGTAAATTTTTACTGAAAGAATTAAGAAAATAATTAATTATGGAAACGATTGACAGCATCCCAATATCGAAGATAAAAAGAGCAAGCAAGCTTGTGGGTACCGGAGCAAAAGTAGGTGTAAACTACCTAAAATACTACGGAAGCAAACTTGTGAAATCTGAAGAAGATGCTCGAGAACAATTGAACAAAGATAATGCAGAAGACATCTACAATAGCCTTAAACAACTTAAGGGAAGCGCCTTGAAAGTTGCACAAATGCTAAGCATGGAAAAATCCCTGATGCCAGCAGCCTATGTAGAGAAATTTTCCTTATCACAATTTTCAGTTCCGCCACTTTCACCTCCTTTGGTTAATAAAACTTTTACCAAATATTTTGGCAAAACACCCAATGAAGTTTTTGACGAGTTTAATACCCAATCTACAAATGCAGCAAGTATTGGTCAAGTTCATAAAGCCAAAAAAGACGGACAAGAATTAGCCGTCAAAATTCAATATCCTGGGGTTTCAGAGAGTATTAGTTCAGATTTAAAATTAGTAAAACCTGTTGCTCTACGTATCTTAAATATTTCGGCAAAAGATTCAGTAAAATACTTCAAAGAAGTAGAAGACAAGCTGATGGAAGAAACAAATTATTTACTTGAACTAGAGCAAAGTAAAGAGATTTCGGAAGCTTGTGCAAACATTCCAAATCTACTTTTTCCAAAATATTATCCAGAATACTCTTCGGAAAGAATAATCACCATGGATTGGATGACAGGAAAGCACCTATCAGAATATGTTCCAACTCCCGAAAGTGGAAAAAAAATTGGGCAAGCACTTTGGGATTTTTACATGTATCAAATGCATGTTTTGAAAAAAGTTCATGCTGATCCGCATCCTGGCAACTTTTTGGTTTCAGAAAAGGAAGAGCTGATAGCACTTGATTTTGGATGCATGAAGGTTATTCCTGAAGACTTCCACACCCCTTACTTCGATCTAATTCAGAAAGAGACATTGGCAGACGAAAAACTTTTTCAAGCAAAAATGTATGAATTAGAAATTCTAAAAAAATCTGACTCTGTAGAAGACGTAACTTTTTTCTCTGAAATGTTTCACGAACTTTTAAGCTGGTTTGGGAAACCTCTACAAGAAGAAAACTTTGATTTTAGTGATGAAGAATTTTTCAATAAAATTGGAGAGTTAGGCGAACAATACACTAAGAATACCGAACTACGAAAAATGGATGCAAATAGAGGATCTACTCATTTTATTTACGTAAACAGAACATTTTTTGGACTTTACAGCTTAATGAACATGCTGCAAGCCTCAGACATTACAATAAATAACTACAAGAATTTATAAAATAATTTATCAGAATTTAAATTCTGACAAACCAATAAAAACGAGAATTATGTTCGGATTATTTAAAAAGAAAAGTGAAGCAGATAAACTGCAACAGGAATATGCAAAACTGATGAAGGAGGCTTTTGAACTATCAAAATCCGACAGAAAAAAAAGTGATGCCAAAACTGCCGAAGCAGAAGAAGTTTTAAAGAAAATTGAGGCATTAAAAAGATAAGAAATGGCATTTTACCAATTTATACAAGAACAAAAAGTACCTGCCACCATGGAAGAGGTTTGGGATTTTATTTCTTCGCCAAAAAACTTGAAAGAAATCACTCCCGAGTACATGGGATTTGACATCACCTCAAAAGATAGCGATAAAAAAATGTATCCTGGAATGATTATTACCTATGTAGTAAAACCTCTTTTGGGAATTAAAACTCCATGGATGACAGAAATCACTCAGGTTCAAGATATGGAGTTTTTCATTGACGAACAGAGAGTTGGCCCATATAAAATGTGGCACCATCAGCACTTTATTGAACCTACAGAAGGCGGAGTTTTAATGAGAGATATCGTGACATACATTCCACCACTTGGATTTTTAGGCGCAATTGCAAATAGCCTTTTTATTAAAAAAAAGTTGAACGAAATATTTGAATACAGGACTGTGGCTTTGGAGAATAAGTATGGTAAGTTCCCCTCATAATAATAGCCAAAACTGAAAGACTTAGGACCTAAGAGCACTGAAGACATTAATACCAGGCTATTCTCAAAAAATGTCAACTCTTTTGAAAAAACAAAAAGATTAATTATTGGCCGACAATCACAAAACTTGTAACCTTCAACAGCAGCAACTAAAACGAGAATAATTCAAATGAAAACCGAACTCACAGAACTAGACATTAACAGAATTATAGAAATGGCTTGGGAAGACAGAACTCCTTTTGAAGCTATTGAATTTCAATTTGGTACGCCAGAAGGAGAAGTGATAAAAATAATGAGAAACTCATTGAAAAGAAAGAGTTTCAATCTATGGAGAAAACGAGTGAATAGCGGAGTGAGCCAAAAACATTTGAAAAAAAGAAATCCAGATATTGACCGATTTAAATGCACGAGACAAAGAACTATTACTCACAACAAAATATCGAAAAGATAGATGAATTTTCCAACTGAATATCAGGCTATTTTGCAAAGAATTCAGGAGATTAAACCTGTTGATTACTGCAAATCAAGAAATTTCCTGGATGGAGCCGTTACCCGCTTATCGCCCTATATTTCTCGTGGAGTTATTTCAACCAAACAAGTTTTTGATCACGTAATGACTTTGGGTTACAAACCTTATCAAATTGAAAAAATGCTTCAGGAATTAGCTTGGAGAGATTTTTGGCAACAAAGTTGGATTCACAAAGAAGAAGGAATTGACCACGACATCAGAAATTCACAGCACGGAGTAAAAACCACTGAAATTTCCTCTGTTTTAGTAAATGCAATAACAGAAATCAGTGCAATTGACAAAGGGGTTGAAGAATTGTACGAAACGGGATACATGCACAATCACCTGCGAATGTACACTGCGGCAATTGCTTGTAATTTTGGCAAAAACCACTGGAAACTACCGGCACAGTGGATGTATTACCATTTATTAGATGCCGATTGGGCGAGTAATGGATTGAGTTGGCAATGGGTTGCAGGAACAAACAGCAACAAACAATACATTGCAAATCAGGAGAATATCAATAAATATTGCAAGACGACTGATAAAGGGACTTTCCTCGACCAATCTTATGAAGTGTTGGGAGAAATGGAGCAACCAGAAATACTCAAAAAAACGGAAAATTTAAAACTAGTAACTCCCCTACCCGATAAGAAACAGATTGAAATTGACCCTGAGTTGCCAACTGCGATTTATACGTTTTATAATTTAGACCCTAATTGGAGAAAAGAAACGCAAATGAATCGAGTTTTGATTTTAGAGCCTTCATTTTTCGATAAATACCCTTCTAGTGAAAATGTTATAGGTTTTGTTTTGGGTTTGACACAAAATATAGACAACTGCCAGGTTTTTGTAGGTGAATTTGATGAGTTCGTCTCTGAATATCCTTCCGCTCAAATTTATTTCAAAGAACATCCAACTAACAATCACTTCAAAGGAATTGAAGACGCAAGAGATTGGATTGCTCCTGCTGTACAAGGAGATTTTAGATCATTTTTTGGATTTTGGAAAAAAGTAAAAAAGAGCCTTAAACTTTGAATAAAACAGAGATAAATATTGTTTGGCTAAAACGTGATTTGCGAACTCAAGATCATGTTCCACTGCAACAAGCTGAGCAGCAAGGAATACCCTATCTTATTTTGTTTTTATATGAGCCTTCTCTTATCTCATATCCCGACACTTCAAATCGGCACTTACAGTTTTGCTACCATTCGGTAAAAGTGATGAACGAAACTCTTTCTAAAACTAACCAAGAAGTAATTGAATGTTACGGAGAAACCAATGATATTTTTAGCTATTTCATTGAAAAATATGATATTAAAAACGTTTTTAGCTACAGAGAAAGCGGAATAAAAAAGACTTGGGATAGAGACAAGTCGGTTAAAAAAATATTTGACTCAAAACAGATAAATTGGACTGAAAACCAAAGAGATAATGTATTGAGAGGAATCAAAAACAGAAAAAACTGGGACAAGATTTGGTATCAAACCATGAACGAGCCCGCTTTGGTAAATTCTTATTCTGACAAAGAAAAAATGGAAGTAGACAATCCTTTTCCTTTGCCAAAAGAGTTTATCGAAAAATTGGAAAGTTACCCAAGTTCTTTTCAACCTGCTGGAGAAAAAAATGGCTGGAAATACCTGCAATCTTTTGCTACTGACAGAGGAAAAAACTACAACAGACATATCTCTAAACCAACCGAAAGCAGATTATCCTGTGGAAGAATTTCGCCCTACGTTTCTTGGGGAAATATATCAGTGAAACAAGCTTCTCAATTTGTGGTAACACACGAAAATTACCCTAAAAACAAGCGAGCTTTCCAAGGTATGCTAACCAGATTGAAATGGCATTGTCATTTCATTCAAAAATTTGAAGTCGAATGTGAATACGAAACTGACTGCTTGAATCCTGGCTATGAAACCATGGAACACGCTAATAATAAAAAATTTTTGGAAGCTTGGAAGTCAGGGAAGACCGGCTATCCATTGATAGATGCTTGTATGCGAGCTGTGACCGAAACTGGATGGATTAACTTCAGAATGCGAGCAATGTTAGTCTCTTTTTTATGTTTTAATCTGGATAACGATTGGCGAAATGGCGTTTATCATTTAGCTAAACAGTTCTTGGATTACGAACCAGGTATTCACTTTCCACAATTTCAAATGCAAGCCGGCACTACGGGCATAAATACTGTAAGAATGTATAACCCAATCAAGCAATCTCAAGACAATGATCCTGAGGGGATTTTTATTAAAAAATGGGTGCCAGAACTGAAAAATTTTCCTGCAGAATTTATTCATGAACCTTGGAAAGCAACAATGATTGATTTAATTGATTGTGAAGTGATTTTAGGGGAAGATTACCCTCATCCAATTGTGGATTTGAAACAAACTGCAAAAATAGCTAGAGAAAAAATTTGGGGACACAGAAAAAGACCAGAAGTGCGCGAGAATAAAAGGAGAATAGTTACTTTGCATACAAGAGATAATGCCAAAGGAAAACTTAGAAGGTAGAAGTTTGCAGAAAAAGAATTAGGCCTTTTTGTCTTAAGACTTAGGAGCAAGGAATATAATATCAAGAACAGAACGAGGTAAACAACACTAGAAACTAGCAAAAAAAAATAGATAAATGCATTTAAATAAAAAAGACCTACGAGACATAGGGAATGTAAAAAGATTAAATATAATAAACTCAATTACAGGGATTAAACCTGCAAATTTGATAGGGACAGTTTCTAAAGAAAAAGTGCCAAATGTAGCTATTTTTAGCTCTGTAGTTCATCTAGGAAGCAACCCAGCTCTGCTTGGCTTGATAGTAAGGCCAACTGGAGAAGTTCCAAGAAACACCTATGAAAATATTCTGGAAAACGGATACTATACCATCAATCATGTGAGTGAAGGGTTTATTAAAAATGCACATTACACTTCTGCGAAATTCAACAAAGAAGTCTCTGAGTTTGATGCTTGCAACCTTACTGAAGAATATAATTTTGATTTCAAAGCTCCATTTGTGAAGGAAAGTTCCATAAAGATTGGTTTGAAACACGTGGAAAGCATCCCTATAGAAAGAAATGGAACTATTCTAGTAATTGGAGAGGTGGAGCATGTAATTATTCCTGACGAAGCACTAAGTAGCAAAGGATATGTAGATTTAGCCGAAGCAAATGTTGCAGGTATTTCGGGACTAAATAGCTACTATAAATTAGAAAAAATCACCTCATTTCCATATGCTAGAGTCAGTGAAATTCCGGATTTTAAAAACAATTAAATTTTGAAAAAACAACATCTCCCAACAAAAATCTGTATCGTTTGCGAAAGACCATTTACTTGGAGAAAGAAATGGGAAAAAGTATGGGAAGAAGTGAAATATTGCAGTGAAAAATGCAGAAGAAATAAACCAAAAAACTAATGAATAAAGTAAGCCTAGTATTTCCGCACCAATTACATTCAGATATTTCTTTGTTGAAAAATGATTCATCAGTGTACTTAATTGAGGAACACTTATTTTTTAGTCAATATAAATTCCACAAACAGAAAATTGCGTTTCATAGAGCGACTATGCGGTTTTATAAACAACATTTGGAAAAAAATGGACTAAAGGTAACTTACATAGAAGCCAAAAATGACTTGTCGGACATCAGGAAATTAATTCCACATTTGAGTGAAAAAGGAATTACTGAGGTTTGTTTCCGAAATCCTACTGATTATTATTTAGAAAAAAGACTGAACGAAGGAATTAAAGCTCACAATTTAGAGAAAACAGAACATCCTAGTTTGCTCTTTATTAATTCAAAACAAGACTTAAGTTCGTTTTTTAAGCCGACTAAAAAGAAATTTTTCCAGACAAGTTTTTACAAAAATGAAAGAGCTAGACTCAATCTTTTGATGGATGAAGATGGAAAACCTGAAGGCGGAAAATTAACCTATGACGATCAAAACAGGAAGAAATTTCCTGCCAAAAAAACTCCACCAGCCATTCACTTTCCCGAGGCGAATGAGTTTCACAAAGAGGCTTTGGAGTACGTAGAAACTAATTTTAAAGAAAATTATGGAGAAATAACTTCCGAAACTTATTATCCTGTCACTTTCGAACAAACAGAAACTTGGCTCAACCAATTTTTGGAAACCAGATTTCACGAGTTTGGAGATTATGAAGATGCCATTTTGAAAGAGGAAATACACTTAAATCACAGCATGTTGACTCCTATGCTCAATGTCGGATTTATTGAACCAAAATACATCATTGACAGAGCTATCGAGTTTGCACGAAAAGAGAATGTTCCGCTCAATTCTTTGGAAGGTTTTGTGAGACAAATAATGGGTTGGCGAGAGTTCATCCGAGGAATGTATGAAGCCAAAGGTCGCGAATCCAGAATTAAAAACTATTGGGGATTTACCCGAAAAATACCAGCTTCGTTTTATGACGGCACTACAGGAATTGCACCTGTGGATGATGCTATCAAAAAAGTACTAAAAACTGGATATTCCCATCATATTGAAAGACTCATGATTCTTGGGAATTTTATGCTTTTATGTGAATTTGACCCTGACGAAGTATATCAGTGGTTTATGGAAATGTATATCGATTCCTATGATTGGGTGATGGTTCCCAATGTGTATGGAATGAGCCAATTTGCTGATGGTGGTTTCTTTGCTACCAAGCCTTACATTAGTGGAAGTAATTATATTTTCAAAATGAGTAATTACAAAAAAGGAGCCGATTGGCAAGCGACTTGGGATGGATTATTCTGGAGATTTATGCACATCCACAGAGACTTTTTTGTGAAAAATCCAAGACTAGGAATGTTGGTCAGGAATTTTGATAACCAATCGCCTGAGAAACGAAATGGACATTTGGAAGAGGCGGAGAAGTTTTTGGAGAAATTGTAAGAAACTGAATTTTAGTTTTTTTTGGTTAGCTTCGTTTAGCGATTAAACCTTTTCACTTTTGAAATGTCCAATTAGAAATACAAAAAAACCATGAAAAATCTAAAAATGTCACTCTTCGCAATTATAGTTCCTTATTTGGCTGTGTCCTTACTCCTTAGTAATTGTAAAAAAGAAGACGATAACACAGCAGAATGCACAAAAAATCCGTCAGCTGAAACTGACAGCAGAACAAATCTTCCTTTTGGAGGCCCCTTGGTTTTAAGAAGAGATCTTGGAGACACTAGCCCACTTTTGGGATATTTATGGTTATGTGGACTACCCTCAAATGGAGCCGGAAATGCAGATGCAAGCGACTGGACAAATACAGATGGATCTTGGGATTACACTCGAAAACCACAAGTAGATGGAAATGTTACTTGGTTAAGCAATTTTCAAGTAAGACTGGACGGAAGTGGAAACAGAATAATCACAGGAAATGCTTTACCCGATCATCCAACTGGAGTTTTTCCAATTGACCCTTCAAGCGTAGCTTACCAATACGATAGAAATCCAAATATTATTGATTCTCATGTTTCTGGACATTCTGGATTAATGGGCTACATGATGGATGGTTTTGGAATATTTGGCCCAAGAGGCGAAGATGGCTCAATACTTACTTCTGCAGACTTAGATGAATGTCACGGACATACTCACCCAGTGATGTGGGATGGAGTAATGGTCAATATTTATCATTATCATTGGACTTATGATTTTCCTTATACGATTGGTTGTTTCAAAGGAACTAAATTGTATTAATCTCTATTTAAAAAAAACCTAACGGTATGAAAAAAATAATCTATATCTCCATAACTACTTTGTTGTTTATCACTTGTAAAAAAGAAACAGATTCTGCTATAGATTGTGGAGGTATAACCGCTACAAAGCCGAATATTTTGCTAATTATAGCAGATGACATGGGATTGGATGCTTGCCCAAGCTATCCAGTGGGAACAGTGAAACCAAACATGCCTAATCTTCAGCAAATGATAAATACGGGAGTCCGTTATAATAATTTTTGGTCTTATCCTGTTTGCACTCCTACTCGATCTAGTATTTTGACAGGAAAGCACGGTTTCAGAACCAATATGCTGAATGTGGGAGATGTCCTTTCTACTTCAGAAACTTCTTTACAATCTCACATTGGAAGTTCTTATGCTAATGCTATCATTGGAAAGTGGCATTTAGGAAATTCAGCAAATCATCCCACTGATATGGGAGTAGATTATTATGCTGGATTGCTTTCTGGAGCTGCTCAATCTTATACCAATTGGAGGTTAACTGAAAACGGAGCCTCTTCAACTTCAAATGATTATATCACTACCAAAATAACAGATTTAGCAATAAACTGGAAAGCAGCACAAACAAAACCTTGGTTTTTGTGGTTGGCTTACACAGCTCCTCACACTCCTTTTCACTTTCCAGATACGAGTTTGCATTCGCAAGGAATGTTACCGACAGATGCGGCAAGCATTGCTGCAAATCCGTTACCCTATTACATGGCAATGCTAGAAGCAATGGATCACGAAATGGGACGATTTTTAAATACAATGTCACAAGAAGAAAAAGAGAACACGATCATAATTTTTATTGGAGATAATGGTTCTCCTAATGAAGTTGTTCAGCAATATAGATCTCAAAGAGCAAAAGGAACTGTGTACCAAGGAGGTATAAATACGCCAATGATTGTTTCTGGAGCGAACGTAAGCCGAATAAACCAAACGGATGATGCTTTTGTAGGAACAGTAGATTTATTCGCTACAATAGCCGACTTGGCAGGAACTGGAACTACGGAAATTCACGATAGTAAAAGTTTTAAAAGGACCTTCTCAGAAGCAGGTTACATACCAAAATATTACAACTTTTCTGAAATAAGAGACTTAACAACTTCTAATACAGATTATACAATTCGTAATGCGACTCACAAATACATCATGTTTGAGGATGGAGATGAAGCTTTGTTTAATCTTTCGGCCAATCCTTTTGAAAATCCAAATTTGATGGCGCCAATGCGATTGCCTTTGAGTAGTGCAGATAGCACAATAAAAGCTGAATTGGAGGCTGAAGTTTTGAATATTAGGATGTGATTTATGACAATAATATCTATATTGAGTTGTAATAAAATAACTTACATGAGATATTTAATTTTAATTATTTTTGTATTTAATTTAGTTGGCTGCGCAACTGTTCATAATACTTCTATTACTCCTCCCAAGGATTTTGGAAAAGGAAATGAAATCTCAACTTCGGGTGCAATTTCTTTTACAGGTTTTAACGGATCCATTGCTTATTCTCCAATAAACAATATTTTTATTCACGGTTTAGTAAATCGATATGGAAGTAAAACTTATGATTTTCACCACGCATATCAATTTGGAATTGGTGGATATTTCAACTTTAAAAGATTCAATTTAGAAGCTGAAATTGGATACGGAAATGGCAACTTTGAATGGAAAAACTTTGGTAATTCTGGAGCTTTAAATACTCTGGAAGAGGTGAATGGAACATATAAACAATTTTACGGTTCATTTTCATCTACATTTGACAACATATTTGGAGTAACTTTGAGGTTTGGAAAAGTAGATTCTGAGTATTCATATATTGAGAATCCATTTGGATTTCAATACCTAGCAAATACCCCATACCAAAACATATATGCTGGCGCATTATTTTTTTTAAAAAAAGAAACCGAAGTCGGAATTACCCTTTTTGCTACCTATTCATTTGATATTTACTCAGGAAAAGGGATAATTACAAAACATCCTTATATACTTGGTCTGGGGATAAAATACAACTTAAATTTTTCAAAAAAAGTCTAAAGCGTATTCAAAACCTGCTCTTTAATTTTCTCAAGCTGATCTTTCATTTCTACGACAATTTTTTGAATCTCTTGGTGATTGGCTTTTGAACCCAAAGTATTTACTTCTCTGCCAATTTCTTGAGAGATAAAACCAAGTTTTTTCCCTTCGGATTTATCCCCTTTTATTATATCCAAAAAGTAATCTAAATGACCCTTTAGTCTTACTTTTTCTTCGGTAACATCATATTTTTCAATGAAATAAATCAGCTCTTGCTCAAATCTGTTATTGTCTATTTGCGGGTTATCTAACTTCTCTTCTAAATTAGATTTTAGCCTTGCTTTCACGGTCTCAATTCGCTCCCCTTCATATTGTTCAACTTCTTTCATCAACTCAGCAATTCTGTTGATATTTCCTGAGAACTCATCATGTAAAATCTGTCCTTCTCGCTTCCTGAAATCAGCAAAATTCTCTACTGCTTCTTCAATCATAACCTCAACAGCTTTCCATTCTTCTGGGTCCAACTCTTCTCTTTCTTGCGCATAAACTTCTGGCATTCTCATTGCCATTTCTAACAGTTTAGCATTATCAGAAACTCCCAAATTACCGGACAGAGATTTCAAATCATTGAAATAAGTAATTACCGTTTCGTGATTTATTTTAGTCGAATTTGCTTTGGGAGGTAATTCTACATAAATAGAAAAATCTACTTTTCCTCTTACAATCAATTTAGACAACATTTTGTTCAAAGTCAATTCATTCTCTCTGTAAAAACCGGGTATTCTTATGTTTAAGTCAAAATACTTGCTGTTAAGTGATTTTACTTCTACTGTTATTTTTTTGTCTTTGTATGTTCCGGTTGCTTTCCCGTAACCTGTCATTGATTGAATCATTTTCTTCTTTTTTGGTTTGTAAAGGTAGCTTTATTTTGGGAATATTTTTCTGTGTCAGTTCGAGTGGTTTTTATTGGCGATTTTGCGGAAATAAAAATTGTATCGAGAACTCTCGGTAGGTTCTCGATACATTTTGCTCCCTTGAAAAAAGGAAACAAAACACTCGAACTGACAAAATAAACTAAGCTGCCTTTTTCCCTTTACTCGTCAAATAAACTCCGACAAAAATAAGTAAAGTGCACAGTAATTTTTGCCAAGTAATCGCGGCTGCATAATTGCTTTCTGTGTTGTACAAACTAATCCCAAAACCTATTAGCATGGCAAATACAGGTTGCAAATAAATGTAACTACTGGAGATAGTTGGAGACAAAATTTTTACTGCAAAAACATTGAACAAGTACGTGCAAAAAGTAGTGAATAAAATGATAAACCCGATAGACCAAAGCACTACAGAGGGAAAATCAAAACTAAAATCTTGGAAGTCTGAAATTCCGAATGGCAGCACCATAAAAAAGGCAAAAGAAAACATATAAGTGATTACTGTAATTGGCTTGTATTTATTGAGAAGTGGTTTCACCAAAACCAAATAAAGCGAGTAACTGGTAGCGTTTGCCATGATCAATAAATTTCCTTCAATGGACGAGCCTGTGTTTTTTCCTCCACTCATAGAGATAAGCAGAATGGCGCCAATTAATCCCATTGAAATACCAAGAATTTTATTGGTCGTTAGCTTTGTTTTTAGAATAACTAAGGAAAGTAATGTCACAATTACTGGCGAAGTCACCATAATTATTGCCGAATCTATAGGAGAAGTTATACTCAATCCTCGAAAGAATAAAAGCATGTTTAAAGCTACTCCAAAAAATCCTACCAATGCTATTCTCGCAAGGTCTTTTCGGTCTACTTTTTCTCTGATGAAATACCTTAAAGTCCAGAATAAAATAGTAGCTCCAGCCACCCTAAACAATATAAATGTGTCCGGTTTTAGGTAATCTGGCATTACCTCTTTGGCGATAAAATGACTACTTCCGTAGATCAAATTCACTGCCAATAATGCTAAATGTGCTATTAATTTTTTAGGCACTGATTTTTGATTTTAGTGTTTCAACAACTTTTTTACTATTCCCTATAAAAATCTCATTATCATAGACAAAGACTGGTCTTTTCAAAAAAGTATATTCTTCCAAAATCATAGATTTCAATTTTTCTTCGCTCAATTCTTGCCCTTTAAATTCGGATAATTTTCTTGCACGTTTGTTTAATAAACTTTCATAACTATCTGTCATGCTGCGCATTTCTTCCAATTGTTCCAGAGTAATTTTATCTGTTTTGATATCCTGTAATTTCCAGTCGCTTGAAAGCTGTAATTCTTTCAATATTCGTTTGCAAGTATCACAAGTTGATAAGTAATAAGCTTTTTTCATGGTTTCTTTTAGTATGTTAGAATTATAGAATCTAGAATTTTAGTTACGTTAACTCGCAGTATTATTTCAAATTATAAAACTTAGGTCTCAACACTAATTACTCAGGACTGTCTTCACTAATATACTTCCACAACAAATCTTTTAATTCTGTAAGTCCTTGTTGCGCGACTGCTGAAATGAAAACTGTTTCAATTCCTTCGGGTAATTCTTTGGTTATTTCTTCTTTCAATTCATCATCCAGCATGTCACTTTTTGTGATGGCCAAGACCCTGTCCTTATCTAATAATTCTGGGTTGTAAGTCCCTACTTCGTTCAGTAGAATATCAAATTCTTTTTGAATATCCTTACTGTCTGCAGGCACCATAAATAATAGTAATGCATTTCGCTCAATGTGACGCAAAAACCTGTGTCCCAACCCTTTCCCTTCGTTTGCCCCTTCAATAATTCCGGGAATATCTGCCATCACAAACGACTTGTAGTTTCTATACTCAACAATTCCTAGGTTTGGAACTAGTGTTGTAAACTCGTAATTGGCAATTTTTGGCTTGGCTGCGGAAACTACCGATAGCAAAGTAGATTTTCCTGCATTAGGAAATCCAACTAATCCAACATCTGCAAGAACTTTAAGTTCTAAAATTTTCCATTCTTCTTTCCCAGGCTCTCCAGGTTGCGCATATCTTGGCGACTGGTTCGTAGAAGACTTGAAATGATCATTTCCTCTTCCTCCTTTTCCTCCTTTTGTCAGAATCACCTCTTGCCCGTGTTCTGTAATCTCAAATAAAACCTTTTCAGTTTCTCCGTCTTTTATTAAAGTTCCCAAAGGTACTTCCACAATTTTATCTTCTCCTTCTGCTCCAGTTTGATGTTTTCCCCTTCCCACATCTCCATGTCCAGCAATTACGTGACGGGAAAATTTAAGATGAATCAAAGTCCATAACTGACTACTTCCGCGCAATATTACGTGACCTCCTCGTCCTCCATCACCTCCATCAGGACCTCCTTTTGCAGTAATTTTATCTCGGTAAAAATGGGCACTTCCTGCTCCTCCATGACCAGAACGGCAACAGATTTTAACGTAATCTATGAAATTTGACTTTGACACTTTCTTTTGGTTTTAT
>JBDMYC010000258.1:0-17653 GCA_039770535.1 Flavobacteriales bacterium | reverse complement strand
GATCCCAAACATCACGAACTTCTATGCCTTGTTCGTCATATTCATCAAAAGCAACTTGCATCCAGTTTAATTCGCCTTCTATAACTTCTCCATCTGCTAGCATGGTGTGCCTTATTACAAATGCTAAAGCATGCGGCAATTTCCAATTTGGAGAACCTTCTATGATATCGTCTTCAGGTGTATTTTCTGCTACAACTTCTTCACTTTCTGAAATAGCAGCCTGTTCACCTTCTGTAGTGATTACATAACCCAACGTACCAGCATGTAGCAAAAAGTTTGATAAATTTTCTTTTCCCCATTGGTTACAAACAGCTATTTCTGTGCCATCTGATAATGTTACGGGTTCTTTTATGTAATAATTTCGTTCATTCTTTGCGTCAATTTCACTCAGTGCTTTACACACGCCTTTTCCGCCTTGTAAATCATCGAACCAAATTTCTAAAAACGCTGGATAAGCGCCTTCAAAGCTACTAGCGTGATGTTCTACTATTTTTTGAACTAATCGCGCTTTACTTAAATTAGTGCCTATGCCTTCAACATTGTATTTTGTGTAATCTCTTGCCATTTTTATTTGTTTATTTAAATTAATTATAAAATCTTAGGTTATTTTGCACCAAAGTTATATTGTTACTTTTTTAATGAGTCAAACTTATGGATTTAAATGCCTATATTTGGTTCATATTTGGTTCATTAATAACATTTATTTTGATTGATATTTTAAAAAGAGAAATTGAAAAAAAAATTGGAAAAAAAGTAACCAATAGAGGAGATTGTGAATTGGTCTCAAATGTTATTTTAGAGACTCTTGAAGAAGAAATTAGTTATAGTACCATTAGAAGATTATACGGACTTGTTAGTGGGACAAAACCAAATAACAAAACATTAAATACATTAGCCAAATTTATAGGTTATAAAAATTATATTCATTTTTCTCAAAATTACAGTTACAAACAAAAAATTGATCTAACTGAAATTATTTACAAAACGGTTTCAGAAAACGATTCAGAAGAAATCATCAACCTTGTAAATAAAACAAAGAATAGTTCTGAAGATTTTATAAGTATGGTTATAATTTTAATACGTGAATTATGGCATAACGAAAATTATAATTTAATAAACAGTATATTCAGATTAAAAGCACTTAATTTTAATTCGTTTTCCTATTATGAGTTGCTTAAACTGGGAAATTCTATTGGATTATTAATTCGAAAAAAATCAAAAATAGAGCCGATTCTTTTAAATAATATCAATTTTTTGGAATGTGTATTTCTAATTTTCGTAGACTATTCAAGTTTGAACAGTTATTATGGAGATTCATTAGAAATCATCAAAAAAAATAATTTGAGATATGATATTACTTTATTTTCATCAGCATTACTTGAATTTAGAACTTTTCTTAATAATAAAAACGTCAATAAAATAACTTTTAAGGCATCTAAAACAAAACGTCTCCATCCAATTTTAAGTGGACGATTATTAAGCTTAAAGTTAATTGATGAAGATTCAAATAAAACTTTAGAGCTATTAAATACTCATTATAAATCTCTTTTAATAAGAGGGAATATAATAGACTATTATTATGAATTATTTACAACTACGATTCTTCTAAAAAACGTCGAGATAATGTCCTTTTTAATAAGTCGAATCAATTTAAATGTTGAATTTTATTATCAAAAAGCACATTTAAATTCGTTCTATTTAATGAGCCTATTTTACTACAAATTAACCGGAGATATAGAAAATGAAACAAAATTTTTAAAATCTTTTAAACTAAGTGATTCCACGGACAGTTATAAAGAATTTATAAACCTAATACATCTTATTTATTTGTATAGTAGTACAACAACTAGTGCTAATCAAAAGAAAATTAAAGCTAGGTACCTAAACTTGAGTGAAAAACTTAACTACTCCTATTTCTCAGAAGATTTTTTACTTAAATATTTTGATTAAATCCTCCCCAAAATAGTTCGACTTTACTCCCTTTGCCTCACAAAAAGGAGGATTGGTTAATTCCAATTCTCCTTTTTTATTTCACACCAAATAGCTTAGAATTAATAAATAATTGTACTTTTAAATCCTTGTCTAACAGATGCTACAGAACCTCGGCACGAAAGTATAGCAATGGCCGTTATGCAATATAAACCAGAACAATGAGATACTCGATAATCTATATTACAATTAGTCTTTTACTTTTTTCATGTAAAACTCCCAAGGTTGAATCCAATAAGGCCAACAACGATTCACTTATATTCGAAGTAAAGTATTTTGGTGCTTTGAAAAACATGATGCATAAAGGTGATGTTTCTGCCAAGGCCGACTTGTCAGACTTTGAAAATTCTGAACATCTTTATGCTATTGGTGCTCTTGAAAACCTCAAAGGCGAAATTCAAATTATCGATGGAGAGTCCTTTAACACTTTCATATTGGATAGTGCAATCAGTTTTAATAAGTTATTTAATAGAAAAGCCACATTATTGGTATATGCCACAGTTGAGACTTGGAATACTCATGAGATTACAGATGACATAAAAACGTACGAACAACTTGAAGAGTACATTGCTTCTATTGCTAAAGAAAATGGGGTAAATATTAATGAACCATTCCCTTTTCTGATTGATGGGAATGCTAAATCATTCGATTGGCACGTTATTAATTGGAAAGATGGGGACACTGAACATTCACATGAAAAACATGTTAACTCAGGATTGCATGGGACAATTGAAAACAGAGAGGTTGAATTACTAGGTTTTTACTCTAATTCACACCACGCAATTTTCACACATCATACGACTAATATGCATATTCACGTAAAAACCAGTGACAATGAAATTGCGGGGCATATTGACGGTTTAACATTAGGCAAAGGGATGATATTGAAACTCCCTGCTATCAATTAAAACGATTGCATAACATAGAACTGAGCTAAAAAGCATACGATACTTATCCTTGGTTCTGTCACATTAACTTAAAGGGAATGTGGTTGATAACAGTGGAACTACTAATTATACCTTTAAAATTACTTATACTAAGCAGTAAGATTGTTAAGAAATTATACAATCAACAAATCAACTGCAACCTGTCGAGATCACAAAATGGAGGATTGGTTTATTCCAATTCTCCTTTTTTTCACACCAAATAGCGTTCAAATCACTTCTTTAAAAAGATATTTTTTAGAACGATATTAATTCTTTCAATTCTCTCACAAAGTTTGAACTCTCGTAACTTGAGGTCACTTTTAAGAAAAAGACTTACATTATTGTAAGTCTTTTTTTTTGCTCCTAATGTATTATTCTGTACTTACATGCTTCAGAAGCAAAGTTTTTAATAGATGTAGGAAATAAAGATTAATCCTCATTTTGCACTTTTATAATTGCTAAGGTCTTTCTCTTGCTGATGCATTGTATTATTCTTTAAATGATTTAATTGATGATTATGTGAAATTTGCAATAGTTGTACTTAGAACGGCTCTTTTCTGCTAGCAAGGTCATATAACTATCACTAACAATTAGCGGAATATAATATGCTCAAAGGGCAATGTGTAAAATGATTTCAAACTATGAATAAACTGATTGTTTTCTTAATGTAGTGATTATAATTTTTGAAACGAAATCCCTTAGTAGGTTCTGTAGAAAAAACTAGAATCTTGTAATTGAGTTACAATAGAGACACTCTGCTCGAAAGTTTGAAAAGTGCCCGAAGAAAGCAAGTAAAGTCATGAAATAGATGTTTAATTGATAGTTAAAGAGAGTTGAAGCCTACCTCAGCAAATTAACATGCCCCATATATAACTTCATTTCGCTCGATTTTTCCACTGCTATCGACAGTTTCCATACATAGGACCCAACTGGGCAGCCTTTATCGGAAGCATCATTTCCGCACAATCCATCCCAACCGACCTCTGGATCTCGAGATTCGAATACTAATTCTCCCCATCGATTATAAATTGTTAAATGGTAAGTTTCTTCAATAAAGCCATCCGTTAGAACAGGCAAGAACACTTGGTTAATCATATCTTTATTAGGTGTAAAAGCATTAGGAACATAGATCGCAATGTCCTGAAATACGGTTATTAACTTTGAAGTGGAATCGACACACCCAATCAGATTACTTGCATATAATTTTACACGATAAGCTGCTGCTCCCTCGGGATAAATATTTACTGGACTTTGAGCTATACTAGTCTGACCATCTCCGAAATCCCAAAAATATATCGAAGAAAACAAAGATTGATTAACAAACTGTACAATTGGATTCTCTAAAGAAGAAAACACTTTCCTGTCACTTGAAAACTTAGCAATAGGTTTTTCATAAACACAAATTGCGTTTGTGTCAAGAGTTGTAGAAACACATCCTGATTTTGAGGTAACTTCAAGCGTTACATCATTACACCCAATCTGATTGTAAAAGTTTCCCGCTACTCCGAATTGAGTTGAGTTGTTTCCATCTCCAAAGTTCCATGCATAGTCCCAATCTGTGTTGGTCGTATCCGCAGTGAAAATTACATTTAAAAAATCACACCCTACACTATCCGAATAACTATATTGCGAACTTGGAGTTTGAGAAATGACTATTGGCTTGCTAACCGAATCTGAGCAGCCAGTCAGAGGATCAGCTCCTTTTAAAGTAATCGAGTAACGTCCAGGACTTGAATAAATATTGGATGTATTTACAAAAACGGAATTATTCCCATCGCCAAAATTCCATTGAAAGTTGAGAGAACCTAGAGAATTATTCAAAAAATTTACGGGTTGTAAATCACAAAAAGTTGTGTTCAAAATTGAGTAATCTATTAAAGGAATTGGATTAACTTTTACCTGAACTACTGAGTCTGGACCAACACAACCATAAGGAATGGAAGTTGGAGTAACCCGATAATCGACAAATTGAGCAAATAGCGAATTAATTGTTAGACTATCATTGATTAAAGATGACGATTGGATTGGAAAAGAGGTTTCGTTAAAGACTGTTGGAGTTGGAGTTGCACTCCATTGAAATGAGCTTGGGATGTTAGCATTTAATACAATATTTGTTTTTTCACCTGAACAAATTTCGATATTTGAATTCATCAACTGAGGTGTTGGATTGACCGTAATTAAATAAGTCTTTGGCAATCCCAAACATTGTACACCTGACATTTGAATCATTGGAAAAACGGATACGGTACTGAACTGCTGAACACCAGACAAATTACTTGCATTAAACGAGGGTATATTTCCAATTCCACCTGAATTTAAAGAAATAGAAGTGTTTGAATTTTGCCAGTTGAATATTGTGCCTGGAACAGATCCTGACACCAAAGTTTGGGGTACTTGAATTCCATCACAAACATCAATATCTGATAATGTATTGACATCAGGAGAAGGTAAAACATTCAGAATAAAAGACTCAGTAGGTCCAGCACAAAATACACTGTCATTAACAAAAATGGGGTTAGCAGTAAATCTTGTACTTTTAGTGGCTAAAGTTGTATTTGATGTTATAAATCCAGGGATTGAATTGAGGCCATTTCCTACCCCCACTCCCACTGATGTATCAGTCACGGTCCAACTGTATCTTGTGCCAACAACAGGTCCGTTAAATGAAATTGGACTCAAAGTAACACCATTACAAACCACTGTATCAGCTATTGGAAAAATGCTTGGAATGGGATTAACAAAAACTGTAATGGGAATCACAGGGCTGGAACATCCGTTTGCGGTACTTGTCCCGGCAACATGGTAAGTTACTTCTTCAACTGAGTTGCCTACATTCACTAAAGAATCATTAATAAAGGCAGATGAAACAACTGATGTTGTTTCATTCAAAACATTCACTGACTGGTCAGCATACCAATTAAAGGTCACATTAGTATTAGCCACCAAAGCTAGGTTCACTCTAGTACCACTGCAAATAGTTACCGTGTCTTCATTCAGCAAGATAAGACTTGGTTTTACTGTTACAACAAAAGTCTGCACCAACCCTTGGCAATTGCCTTCAATAGAAACTGGGAATACAGAATAAACGACTATTTGGTTTACAGAAGTATTGTTGATTAATCTATCTGTAATGATATTGCTAGTACTTGGCAACAATGATTCACCAGTCACATTTGGATTATCAATAGAAACGAACCATCTAAATGTAGCAGGTATATTCGCAGACAATATAGAATTAACAGGACTTCCACTGCATATTTCTACATTTGGAACATTGGACAGAATAACATCTGGCTGAACTTTCACAGTTACAATTGAGTCTGGCCCTGGACATCCGTGAGGAAAAGATGTTGGGGTTATACTATAGTTGACAAGTTGGGAAATATTCGTGTTATTCGTTAAGGAGTCATCAATTAAAAATGAAGTTTGGGTTGAAGTTAACTCACCAGTTACATTGAAATTTTGTGTAGCAGACCAATTAATATTAGAGGGAATTGAGGTAGAAATATTAATATTTAGCCTACTGTCATTGCAAATAACTGTGTCATCTAATTGATTAACAAAAGGAGTTGGATTCACGATTATTTCACTATTGAGCGATATAGCATTGTCACAACCTCTTCCACTATCTGTTACAATAGCAAAGTACTTATAATTGCCAGCTGTGTTAAACGTTATTGGCAGAAAACTCGTATCTGTGACTCCATTTATTAAAACACCTGGTGTGGCAAATTCATACCAAGCAATCGAGGTAGAACCAGTACCCCCAGTGTATGAAAAACTGAGAGGAACGGCAGTGGTAGTTCCTTCGCATATCATTTGACTTGTAATCGGTTGATTAGTTATTCTAGGATCGTCTACTGTTTCCACTTCCGCAGGATTTGAAATAATATTAGAACAACCACCTACTGAAAAAGAAACTACGCAATAATAGTATTTGATACCTGAGGTATTAGTTGCCGGAAAACAAGTGTTTGAAGTTTCTCCGGTAAGAGGAGACCCTCCGATATTGGAATTTATACTATTTTCATACCATTGATAACTCACTGAACTGTTTCCTCCAACATAGGATACTGTGAGAGGAGAAGCCACACCTCCAATACAAAGTTTTTGAAATCCCAACGGTTGATTTGAAAAAGAAGGAGAAGGAGTTGTTATAATTTGTGAAGCGGAAGATATTACGCTACAATTCAAACCAGATTGAGTGATTTCACAATAATAATAGATTGTCCCTACTGCGTTAACGGGAGGTGTATAAGTTGAATCAGTAGCACCAGGAATTAGAATTCCTCCCGTATTTGAACCGGCAGAATTACTGTACCATTGGTAATTAAAACTTCCAAGCCCACCACTTGCTCTCACAAGAAGCGGAGTTACAGGAGTTATGTTTTGGCAATAAATCGCAGAATCTGGCTGAATAACCATAACAGGGTCATCAACCACAATAACTGTTGACAACTGAGAGGTATCGCTATTACAGCCACTTCCACTTAGATTTAAAATAACAGAAAATTGCACTGTATCCACCACAAAAAAGGTAGTTGGAAGGAAAGATGAATTAGTTTCTCCAATTAAATCAACACCATTTTTTTGCCACTGGTAACTCGGTAATCCGACTCCATTTTGATAAGTAATTGTCAAAGGTGAAGCAATAGTTCCTCCAATACAAATTGAATGTAAAGGTACAGGATGTAACGAAATTATAGGGTCTGGACTCACTGTAACCTTTGAAATAACAGAGAATATAGAAGAGCAACCTCCTTTGGAGAGCGAGATTTCACAAAAATAATAGTTAGTTCCTACGTTTGCTGCTAGAGGCGTAAAAGTAGGATTTACTGCGCCCGGGATTAGTGTTGCACCTGAATAGGAATTAGATGAGTTCACGTACCATTTATAAGCAGGAGTACCCGCTCCATTTTGATACGCAACTTGCAATGGCAAAAGTACTCCATCCAAACAAACTTTTTGAGAATCTAATGGTTGTGTTGTAAAAGTTGGTGCTGGATTTACTATTATTCCGGCTACCGAAGTAGTGACATTACAATTGAAACCAGTTTGTTTAATTTCGCAATAATAAAATAAAGTACCCACAGATGAAACTGGCGGTATAAATGTAGAGTCAGTAGCTCCAGTAATAATCAAACCTCCTGTTGAACTATTACTGACATTGCTGTACCATTGATAATTATAAGTTCCAAGCCCTCCTGTTGCACTTACATGAAGAGTATCCACAGGAAAAGCTCCCAAACAATATGTATCTGATAAGGGCTGAACAGTAACAATTGGATCGGATATTACAGTAATTTTCGCTATTTGTGAAGTATCGGAATTACACCCTGCCCCATTCAAGGTTATTTCTACATTGTAATCATAAACACCAGGAAAATTTACACCCGTGGGAATAAATGAGGATGAATTTGCACCAGATACAGGAACTCCAGAATTAAACCATTGGTAACTTGGTAGTCCAATTCCTCCAGAGTATGATACAATCAAAGCAGTCGAAATGGTTCCTCCCTCACAAATAGTTTGATTTGGAATCGGCTGAACTAAAACGATAGGATCAGAAACCACTTCCACTTTCGAAATTTCAGAAGTAATACTTGCACATCCTCCACTTGGTAAACTGACTACACAGTAATAGTAGAATATACCAATTGAATCAGAGTTTGGTACAAAAGAAGAATTGGTCTGTCCAGTAACTGCAGATCCTCCTGTGTATGAGTTAATAGTGTTTTTAAACCATTGATAAGTTCCTCCCGAAACTCCATTCTGGTAGGCAACTGATAAAGCTGAAATCATACCATCTAAACAAACTGATTGAGAGTCTATCGGTTGCAGAGAAAAAGTTGGAGATGGGGTTACTTTTATCTCTGCTGCAACAGAGGTTACATCACAATTTTGTCCTGTTTGAGTTATTAGACAATAATAAAAAATACTACCAACCGCAGTAACCGGAGGCAGATAACTTGAACTGTTAGCTCCTGTTATTGGAGTACCTCCAAGGGAACTGTTGCTAGAATTACTGTACCATTGGTAATTGTAATTCCCAAGCCCTCCTGTTGCAATTACTTTTAGTGAGTCAACACCTGGAGAATTTAAACAATAAGTGTCTGAGATAGGCTGCAAAGAAACAATTGGATCAGAAATTACAATGATACTTGCCGATTGAGAAGTATCATTTAGACAACCACTTCCTGATAAAAATAAAACCACGGAAAACTCATTATTACCCAAAATTAAACTTGACACATTAGGTGTAAAACTCTGTGAATTAGCGCCAGGAATATTGACTCCTGACCTCATCCATTGATAAGAAGGGCTCCCGATTCCTCCTGAGAAACCGACATTAAGAGCTGAACTTATTGTCCCGCCAATGCAAATGGTTTGCGATGGCAAGGGTTGAACAGAAAGAACAGGATGTCCTACTATTGTGACCTTCCCCACATTAGAAGTAATACTGGAACATCCTCCGCTTGGCAAAGTCACTTCGCAGTAATAATAGAAGGAACCAATTTGATTTGTCGGTGGATTGTAACTTATATTAGTTTCTCCTAACATGGCAATACCTCCATTATTTGAGTTTATTGAATTTTTAAACCACTGATAAGTTCCTCCAAAAACTCCATTTTGATATGCTACCGACAAAGGCGACAAAGTACCGTTCAAACATATGGTTTGAGAATCAATAGGCTGAGTAGAAAAAGTAGGCGAAGGAGTAACTAAAATTTCTGCAACAGCAGATACTGTGCTACAATTCAAGCCAGTCTGCGTGAGCTCACAATAATAATATACAGCCCCCAAAGTATTCGCAGTTGGCAAATAAAGAGAGTCAGTTGCACCAGGAATTAAAGATCCTCCGATATTGGAATTAGAGGAGTTTTGGTACCATTGATAAATAAAACTACCTAGACCTCCGGTAGCTGAAACATACAATGAATCAATATTTGAGGAGTTTAGGCAATATGTATCAGAAAGAGGTTGAGCAGACACCACAGGATCTGGGACTACAGTAACAAAAGCATCTTGAGAAGTATCTGACTCACAGCCGCTACCACTTAAAGATAGAACGACCGTAAAAAGATAGTTACCTGAAGTCGAAAAGTTTTGGGGTGTAAAAGTAGAAGCTGTGGCACCTGAAATATCTAAACCAAATTCCTGCCATTGGTAACTTGGAATCCCAGCACCTCCTGTATAGTTTAGACTAAGCGCAGGACTGATTGTTCCTCCTACACAAATTGTATCATTAGACAAAGGTTGAACATTTATTGTAGGTTCTGTTCGTACAATTGCAACACCAATTTCTGAAGTGATTTTAGAACAACCACCTGAATTAAATGTAATCTCACAATAGTAATACTTTACACCCGAAACTGACGAAGAAGGAGTATAACTCGAATTTGTATCACCAATAAGAGCGGTTCCACCAAAACTGGAATTTATAGAATTGCTATACCATTGATAGCTCGGCTGTCCGAATCCATTGAAATAATTCACAGACAAAGGCAAAAACGATCCGTCTATGCAAACTATTTGTGTATCAATCGGCTGAGTTAAGAATGTTGGACCAGGCGTGACAAAAATTCGTGCTGGTAAAGAGGCTACCCCACAATTTGATCCTGTTTGTGTAACAACACAATAATAATAACGATCACTTGCAGATCCAACCAGTGGCACATAGGTCGAATCAGTTGCACCAGAAATAAGTGTTCCTCCAAAATTAGTATTTGTAAAGCTACTGTACCACTGGAATCTTTTAGTTCCAAGTCCACCGCTGGCACTAATTATTAATGTATCAACTTGAGACGCATTTTCACAATAAACGGCTGAATCAGGCTGAAGAGTAATTACTGGGTCATCTAAAATAATCACCCTCCCAACTTGAGAAGTATCTGCGTCACATCCTGAACCATTCAAACTAACCTGAACAGAGAAATCAACTGTGTCAGAGGAAGGAAACAGAGGTGGTAAATAAAAGGAATCTGTTGCTCCAGGGATATCTACTCCCATTTTTTGCCACTGATAACTGGCAGCTCCAACTCCTCCCGAGTATCCAACAAACAGAGCTGTATCAATTGTCCCTCCTTCGCAAATGATTTGATTTAAAAAAGGTTGAATTACTATAATTGGGTCGGGCTTGATTACTACAGTGGAAACTTCTGATGTAATACTGCTACATCCTCCGCTAGGAAGCGAAACGGTACAATAATAGTAATAATTACCAACTAAATTATTGGGAGGCAAGTAACTGGAGTTTGTAGCACCTGAAATCGCAGTTCCACCAGTTTTGGAGTTTACTGAATTAGAATACCATTGAAAAGTTCCTCCTACAACACCATTTTGATAAGAAACAGTTAATGGAATAAGGTTTCCATCCAAACATACAATTTGAGAATCCATAGGCTGGGTTAAAAAACTAGGTCCTTGGGTAATTGTAATTTTTACTGTATCAGAGACAACTCCACAATTCAGGCCAGTTTGTGAAATCACGCAATAGTAGTAAAAAACACCAACCGAATCAACAAAAGGAACAAATGCAGAGTCTGTTGCTCCGGGAATTAACTGACTAGCTGAATATGTGCTTTTCACAGAATCCATATACCATTGGTATGTATAAGTTCCCAATCCTCCTGCTGCTTGAACAACTAAAGATGTCACAGGAGAGGCGTTTTGACAATAAACTGCTGTATCTGGCTGACGAGTTATTGTAGGGTCTTCAATCACAATAACTTCTCCAGATTGTGACGTATCCGCATTACAACCAGCTCCACTTAAATTTATAATCACAGAAAATTCTACAGTATCAGATGAATTGAATGATGGAGGTAAGTAAAACGAGTCATTGGCAGAAGAAATATTAAGTCCATCTCTTTGCCACTGATAATTTGGTGTTCCAACTCCTCCCGAATACCCGACAAACAAAGCTGTGCCTATTGTTCCCCCCTCGCAAATGAGCTGATTTGAGAGTGGTTGTATATTAATGGTTGCTTCTGGACGAATAATAACAGCACCTACATTGGATGTTATACTGTTGCATCCGCCACTTGGTAATGTAACCACGCAGTAATAGTAAAAAGTACCAACAGAATTACTAGAAGGAGAATAACTGGGATTGGTTGCACCAGAAATCAAAGTTCCTCCTGAAGGAGAATTGCTCGTGTTTGAATACCATTGATATGTCCCTCCTGCAACCCCATTTTGATATGCCACAGTTAAAGTAGACAGTGCACCATCTAGACAAATAGTTTGTGTTGTTATAGGTTGTGTAATGAAAGTAGGCGCTGGGGTCACAACTATAGCTGCAGTTGCTGAACTAACGTTACAGTTTAATCCAACTTGAGTAATCTCACAATAATAATAAACTGTTCCCACTGATGCCAATGAAGGCAGATAACTTGCACTCGTAGCTCCTGGAATAGCGGTTCCTCCCGAATTGCTATTTATTGCACTGGAATGCCACTGATAACTGTAGCTTCCCAAACCTCCGGAAGCCGATACAACTAATGTATCTATATCTAAAGTTCCCAAGCAATATGTATCAGATAAGGGCTGAAGTGTTACAAAAGGATCTGGTACAACCGTGATTGTAAACGTATCACTGTCTGAAACAAGACATCCAGCAGGACCGACGGTCACGGATCCAACAAATGAATAATTTCCTGGTGTATTGAATGTAGTTGGTGTAAAACTCGGATTATTACTCACCCCTAATCCTCCCTGAAGCCATTGATAAGTGGGAGAATTTGTTCCTCCAACATAATTGAGTACCAAAGGAGAAGCAATTGTACCTCCTACGCAAATGGTATCGTCCGGAAGTGGCTGAACCTCAATTGGAGCCAATAAATTAACTGTAAATATTTGCGTATCTGAACATCCACCATCTATTGAGATTGCTATTACTGTATAAATGACAGTCTGAGAAGTAGAAGAAATATTAACCAAGCTGTCTGTTATTAAATTGGAAGTTTGCAAACTTGTGGTTTCGCCACTCACATTTGGGTTTGGAGTTGCTTGCCAAGTGATAGTGGAAGGCACATTTACTTGATTAGTCAAATTCCAATTTAATTGCCCCTTACAAGAAGTAAGTGGACTAATCTTCGCTTTTGGATACACCTTTATGGTTTGCGTGCAACTTGACTTACAAATCGACAGCAAACGATTCAAAGTAGAATCAATCGCAGTAATTGTTAAGTCGACATTGAAATACTGAATGGAATTGGAATTATTTACCAAAACAACCCCAGTTGAATCAGAGTTTGCATTCAAGACAGAGCTACTACAACCTACACATCCCGTTGGGTCAGTAATGCTCCAATTGTATTGAACAGGTAAATCAAAAGAATCGCAAGTGGGAATAATGCTATTACTCGCCAGACCTGTTCTCAACATGGAACACCCTACAGTATCTATCGCGGCAATGGCGCATATTGGTGGAACAATAACACAAATTGTATCAGAATATATACTTTGTCCGCATGCATTTTCGACAATCAAATCCATGATGTACGTTCCTGATACAAAAAATTCTACCTTTGGATTTATTGAACCTTGTTGCCAAAAACTTGGATTACCAGGATAACCGCTATTGCTTCCAAGAGAACCTGAAACAACTGACCAAGACACAGGTGTTGTTGAATTAGCTGGCGTTATTGTCCAATAATAAGGTGCTGCACTATCACAGCTCGCGCCATTTCCATTAGGAATGGCTACTCCAAAATCAGATGTATTAAAAAACTCAATTTCTTCATTAGGGCAAATTACTTCTTTGGAAACTGTAAACAAAGCCTCTGGAGGAATACCAACCGAAATTAATCCTGCTGCTGACGGTTGAGGTTGATTAGAACAAGGATTTTGAGTAATCACAAAAGGCTGGTAAACATTATTGTAAGTCGTTCCTGATAATGTAACCTGACTGCCACAAGAGGATTGGCTATAAACATGATTCAATACAGGAGGAGTATTAGGATGAGTATAAACCACTGTTGGAGAACCGTCCCCCCAATCCACTATGTAAGTTGTTCCGTTCACATTTGAAGTTGGTACATTGAAAGTAAAACTTGTCGAATGCGGTAAACATCCATTTGCTTGATTGACAAACAAAGCTAAACTTGCAGGCGAAGGAGAACTTCCAACGAAGACAGAATAATCTAATACAGTTGTGCAGCCTGAAGTAAGTTGAACAGTGACAGTCAAAGTATATGAACCAGCTGCATAACTATGAATTTTGATACCGGAATAATTAGATGCAGCAACAGACTGAACAACTCCATCTCCCCAATCAATAGAAACACTCTGCACCAAAGAAAGATTACTTGGAAGATTGAGAAATATACCAATAGCACCTGATGAGTTACTTGGGCCAATGCAATCGACCAGTTGAGTCTTAGCGGAGTTAAATTGTCCACTGGAAATATCAATATTGTACACATCTAAAACTATTGTATCATACAAAATACAATTGCCAATTGTTGCAGAAAGAATATAAGTTCCGGCATCAATCAAAGCTACCGAAGAAATAGTTGGACTCAACACTGTATCCGAAAAACCATTTGGCCCTGACCAAGAAAAAACAGGTTGACTTGATCCCTGCCCTGATACTGAGCTTGTGAAAGTAAATGAGTTTTTAGGACAAACAGTTGTATCAAAACCTGCGTCCAAAGTTACTCCATTTATGACTTTAACTAGGATTACATTCGAGTAAGAAAAACAAGTAGTGACATTGTTTTTAATCACTTCCACTCGTCTTCGAAAATAAGTTGTTTGAGTAAGTGAACCACTCATGAAATTCAGAGAATTTGAACCTGTAAAGGAAGACCATGAGATACTATCAGTAGAAGACTCCCATTCATAAAAAAGAGAATCTCCAGATACAATTGTTGCAGGAGCGATTGAGTTAAAAATATTTGGCACTTGGTTGGCGCAGATGAGTTGATCGCCATTTATACTTCCTGGATTTAAAAGAGCCAAAACAATTGTATCATGCACAACACATGAATCGATTGTAACAGAGACTACGTAATTACCCTGACTCGAACTAGTAAGAAAAATGGATAAAGTGTCATCAGAGCCCGATAGAACAGAACCATTTAAACTCCAAACAAATGATTGTGGAAACCCAGATGTATCATTCACTTGAGCGATAATATCAACAGATTGATTGGCACAAAATGGCTGATCATTACCTAAAAAAACTGTAAAATTAGGACATTGAGAATAAGAACTGCTTTTTACTAAAAAGCCAGACAAAAAAAGTACAATTATAACAGCTTTATTTAAAACAGATGAAGGTAATTTTAATCGGTAGTTTTCCATATTTGAATTTAGTTAAATTAATGCAAGTTTGGACTTTGAGCCATAGTGCGAGTAGTGTTAATGTAGTGCATTACACCATTAATTTTAGCCTATCATAAGCCTATGATTATAGTGTCACCATTATCGAACAGAAAATAGAAAATCATTGTCTAAATAAAACCTAATAGCTAAACAAAAAATCATACCAATTAGAGTGTTTTTTTTCTGTCTCTTTAGAATTAAAAAAAGCAGTCAGGTCTGAATTCACAATTAACCTTTCTCATCTGCAACTTGCATGACTATAAAACAAACTCAAAAAGCCCAATCATTCGATTGGGCTTTTTGAGTTTGTTAGTCAAAGATTACTTTCTTATCTGAATGTACCCATTGTATAATTTCTTATCTACTGAGTTCGTTCCTAAGTCAATTACATAGAAGTATGTTCCATCTGGTAACAATCCATTTCCTAATACTTCTTTTGCAATATTGTCTACATTACCTTTTCCAATGAATTGGTTCGTGTATCCTCTTTGTTCAAATACTAGTGTTCCATATCTGTTGAAGATTTTAACAACATTGTTTTCGTATACAGCTAACTCTGCAAGATCCCAGAAGTCATTCTTACCATCTCCATTTGGTGAGATGAACTGAGGAATATCAAGTTCTTGTTCACAGTTCACTATTACATCAAACGAACAAGAATCAGCATTCATTGACGCGTCTGTCGTTATTATAGTAATCGTTACTCTTCCGTTTTCTACTACAACCTCTTCTCCTGGCATTGGGAACTGATTAGTTGTTGTTCCATTTGCTGTACAATTGTCTGTATTTGATGTTTCTGACAAGAAGTCTTCCACTACATATGTGCAAGTCGTGTTTCTTATTGTTCTGTTCTTGTCTGCAGGACATGATACAACTGGTGCTACATTGTCTTCCACCGTTACTGTTGCAGTACAACTTGATACGTTTCCGTATAAGTCTGTTACTGTTAATGTAACTTGGTTTCTTCCTAAGTTGCTGCAGTCAAAATCAGTCTTGTCTATTCTTAAACTTGATACTGCACAGTTATCAAAACTTCCTCCATCTACATCAAGTGCTACAATAGTTGCTTGTCCATTGGCATCTAAGTTGAGGGTAATGTTCTGACAAATTGCTGTTGGCGCCATGTTATCAATTACTGTTACTGTTGCTGTGCAAGATGCCGTGTTTCCACTTGCATCCGTTCCAGTCAATGTTACTGTGTTTGCTCCAATATTAGTACAATTAAATGTGTTGTTTGACAATGATAAAGTGATTCCACAGTTGTCTGCGCTTCCATTGTCTACATCTAATGTAGTAATTGTTGCTATTCCTGCTGCATTCAATGCTACAGTCACTGATTTACATGACACTACTGGTGCAACTGTATCTAATACTGTTACAATTGTCGTGCATGTTGCTGTGTTTCCTGACGCATCTGTTCCGGTAAGTGTTACAGTTCTTGTCCCCATGTCTGCACATGTGAATGAACTTCTTGATACACTCATGCTCACTATGCCACAGTTGTCTGTACTTCCTCCATCTACTTGGTTTGCTGTTAATGTTGCCATTCCCATTGCGTCCAAATAAACGGTAGCTGGTGCACAATTCATAATAGGTGCGATAGTGTCCATCACTGTAATTGCGCTTGTGCAAGTTGATGCATTTCCTGAAGCATCTGTTGCTGTCAATGTTGCTGTTGTTACTCCCATATCAGCACATGTAAAAGTAGATTGTGACACACTCATAGTGAACGTGCAATTATCACTACTTGCATCATTTATCATTGCTGCTGTTAAATTAGCTGTTCCTGATGCATTCAAGTATAATGTATCTGCTTTGCAATTAGCTGCTGGTGCGATCGTATCCATTACAGTCACAACTGCAACACATGTTGAAGTATTTCCGTCTGCATCAGTTGCTGTCAATGTTACATTGTTTGCTCCTGCATCTGCACAAGTGAAGATTGAATCTGTAATAGTTACTGTTACTGAACAGTTATCAGTACTTCCGTTATCAATATCACTCGCTACTAACCTTGCATCTCCATTTGAGTTCAAGTATATAGTTGCTGGCTTACAAAGAGCTATTGGATTGATTGCATCTACCACAGTTACAGTTGCCATGCATGTTGATGTATTTCCTGCTGCGTCTGTTCCTGTAAGTGTTACCATATTTGCTCCTAAGTCTGCACATGTAAATGTCGTCTGTGATAAACTCAGTGTTACTCCACTGCAGTTGTCTGCACTTCCATTGTTTACATCACTTGTTGTAATTGTTGCATTTCCTGATGCATCTAAGTTTACTGTTACTGACTGACAAACCATTACTTGTGCCAAAGTATCCAATACTGTTACTGTTGTTGTGCAAGTACTTGTTAATCCTTGTGCATCTGTTGCTGTCAATGTTACTGTATTTGCTCCACTGTT
>JBDMYC010000257.1:0-8176 GCA_039770535.1 Flavobacteriales bacterium | reverse complement strand
GGTGTAAGCAGAAATAAAACTTGAAAAAGCCTGATTATTGGATATTTCTTCTTTGATGTTATTTCCACAAGAAAAAAATAAGGCTAGAGCTAGGGAAAAGATGATGATTTTTTTCATTGAATAGTTTTTAGTTAAGTTGGTGATTACAATGTGTAACGCACTAAAATTAATTAAATTATCCTCAGTTGAAAAATTATCGAAAAAGATTAAATCAACAAGTTTTACATCCTATTAACATTATCTTACTTATCTGAATCTTCTTTGGAAAAATACTTATAAAAATCACCCAAATAAACTTTCATTTTCGTCAGATTTTTATTGAATTGCTCCATGCTATTTGCATCAAAAATCATGTCTTTGAGCGGCATTAACTGATCTATATATTCAACCATCAAAGCTCCAGATTCTGAGTCTGTTTGCTCTGTAGAGAATTTCAAATCTTCTAGTTTACTCGAAAAGTCTTCTCTATAATCCCCCAAGTCTTCTATTTTCTCGATTTTTTTACTCAGTAATATAGTATACTCGGATATCGAATTTAACTTGTCAAAAGCTTCGGTATTAATAACTGGAATTTTTTCTCCAGCATTTTTTATATTGTCCGGAGTTAGTTCGCTTGCTTCTTCCGAATTCATTATCTCAGAAAGATCTTCTTGCGAAACTCCTACTTTATCTGAAGTACAAGAAAATGCAAAAAATAATAGGGAAATTACTGTTAGTCTCATTGTGCTGGGTTAGGTTGTTTTTTTTCTCTTTTCAAAAATAAATAAAAATAGTAGAATTCCGTACTGAAAAGCTATTAATACATAATACCAACCGTAACTATGAAAATCTCCATTTGGTGCGAAATCAATCACAAAATTACTGTATGCGAAATAGCTCAAAAAAGATAGAATTGTCCACAACACAAAAGCTTGATTATAGAAGAATACTGAAAAGATTAAAAGATTAATCGCGTACCAGGGATGAACTGTGGAAGCTAACAAATAAAAAACAAGTAATAAACTAGAGGCGTATTTTGCAAATAATACTAAATCAAAATCAGATGTTTCTTTACCTTTCTTTCTGTATAATAAAAGGGCAAAAAAAATGGCCGTACAGAAAATTATAATTGGAGTAATAGTGCCTATCAAACTTGATTTATACCCTAATAACAAATAACTTATGTTTTTAAACAAGTAATAAAAACTCGCATTGAACTCGAAGGTTTGAAAATACAGGTTGAGACTTTGGCTAAAATTATCGACCACGGTTTGTGAGATGAATGGCAGAACTAACAACACGCTCGTTAGTCCAATACAAGCATAAAGCTTTACACTATTTTTAAAGCCCAAAAGCGGAAGAAATAAAGGCAAAAGTAGAAGAGGAATTACTTTTACTGAAATGGCAAAGCCAATGAAAAGTGAAGCCAAAATAACTCTATGTAACAAGATAAAATAAAGTCCTAGAATTAAGAAAAACACCATGATTCCTTCAAAATGAACATTTCCTGTGAGTTCTATTATCACCAAAGGATTTAGAGCATAAATCTGAGCTAAATTTTCTTTTAATTTGAGTTTTCTTAGCATTCTGAAGAGCAGAAAGAGCAATCCTATTTCGAATAAAAGAATAAACAATTTCATGTAAAAAATGGGCAAGAACACATTGTTTCCACTCAGATAAACTGCCGAGGAAAAGAAAAACTGGTTGAGAGGTGGATACACAGTGAAATATTGCTGTGAATTGAGGTCTTCGTATATTGTTGGAAGATTTTGTATGGAATAATCTTCCTTGTTTTGCATAATTTGTGCAGGTGTTTTTTCATACGGATTCTCTCCCTGTACTATTAAGTTACCATCCCACACAAATCGGTAACAATCGTCCGAAAAATTGGGATTATCGAATAACAAAACCCCTCGGAAAATAACAGCAAAAATCACGATTTGTTTTATTGACAAAGCATTGGTTTTTAACCAATAAAAATAAATTGCTCCCAATACAGAAACTCCAAGAATTAACTTAAAAAACTCGCTTCTATCTATTTCATAATACAGAAAAAAATACCCCAATAAAGAGATAATAAAAAGAATGTAATTTATGTTTTTCTTAGAAATCATGAGCTCAAATATACCATAAAATAAACAGCTAGATGTGCATAACACTGCATATGTCATGTTGAAACTAGCACCTAACCAAATTATCTTTGAAAACGTAAATAAGTTAAATAGACCAAACCTCTGTGCTAGAAAACAAAGAAATATTAGCTTTAATTAGTTTGTTAGACGATCCTGACGAATTTATTTACACGGAAGTGAAAAATAAAATTATGTCTTTGGGGCAAGAAACAATTCCTTTTCTAGAACAGTATTGGGAAAATAATCCAATGAACCCTATTTCGCAGAGTCGTATTGAAGAAATTATTCAAAAAATACAGTTTGATGCTACTTACCAAGATTTGGAAAAATGGGTACATGCAGAAGAACCTGATTTACTGAAAGGTGTTTTGCTTATCAATCAATTTCAATATCCAGATTTGGATGTTAAACCAATTGTAGAAAAGCTTGAGAAAATCAAACAAGACATTTGGTTAGAGGTTAATAACAACCTTACGAGTTTCGAAATCATCAAGATTGTAAATAACATCTTATTTGAAGAATATGGTTTTTCGGGAAATAAGAAAAATTATCATTCTCCTCACAGTTCTTTTCTTAGTAATGTAATTGAAAGTAAAAAGGGAAATCCTCTTTCGTTATCTATTATCTATCTGCTAGTTACACAAGATTTAGGTTTTCCGATTTATGGTGTAAATCTTCCTAGTCATTTCGTATTATGCTACTTAGATGAATTAAACACCAATGTTCACCTCACAGAAATGGAGACGGAAGATGTGTTGGTTTACATCAATCCGTTTAGCAAAGGAACATTGATTGATAAAGGAGAAATTGACTATTTTATTACTCAATTGAAACTCCCAAAAAAAGAAGAATTTTATTCACCTTGTACTAATAAAGCAATCATTAAGAGAATGATAAACAACCTTATTTTTTCTTACAAGAAAAATGGATACGAGGACAAAGCTGAGGTAATGATCAGTTTGTTGAACTTGTTTAACTAATCAAAATCAGTCGAGCTAAGCTCTTGAGCTGATTTCTCAATTAATGCTTTGTCTTTAAACAATAATGCTTTGTCACAATAATCAGCACAAAAATCTATTTGATGCGTAGAAACAAGGATTGTTTTCTTCTGTTCTTTGGCTATTTTTTTCAATAACTTGTAAATCATTACTTTATTTTTCATATCCAAAAAAGCCGTGGGCTCATCCAATAAAATAACTGGTGTTTCTTGTACCAACACTCTGGCTATCATCACTTTTTGAAACTGACCATCACTCAAGTTATCAATTTGTTTGTGTTCAATCTCTTCTAATCCTAGTTCACGTACATAAGAATCTACTATTGAAATATCTCTTTTTGATAACTTTCCAAACCGATTTGTATGTGGCATTCTTCCCATTGCAATCATATCGCGCACTGTGAAGCCAAAAATATGCGTGCGTTCCGTGTACACAATTCCTACTGAATGCTGTAAGTCATTTAATTCTAAAGAACTTCCTCTGAATTTAATTTCGCCATCCAAAGCTGATTGCTCTTTCAAGATGGTTTTGAATAGTGTCGTCTTCCCTACTCCATTTAATCCCATCAAAGCTACTAATTCGCCTTCCTGCAAGGATAAATTAATCGGCCTGGACAAAGGTTGATCTTTGTACCCAATTTCAAGGTCATGAAAAGAAAGTGTTACTTTTTGTTCCATCATGCCATTTTGTTTTTAAAAATAATCCAGACCACTATGGGTGCTCCAATAAAGCTTGTTACTGCATTTAATGGAAGTGAACCATCCAAACCTGGTAACCTTGAGATAATATCACAAATTAATCCCAAGCAAGCTCCCATCAGTAAAGTGAACGGGATGACAAATCTGTGATCCGATTTTTTGATAAAATTCCTTGCCAAATGTGGAGTTGCTATACCTAAAAAAGCAATGGGACCACAAAGAGCGGTAATGATTCCTACCAATAAGCCCACAATAAGAATGATAAGTAATCGAGTTTTCTTATAATCCAACCCCATAGAAACGGCATACTTCTCTCCCATCAGCAATAGGTTTAGTTGTTTTTGAATTAGGAAAATCAGGAAGATTAACACCAAAATTGGAGTAAAATAATACCACAAAACCTCAAAATTTATTTCCTTACTAAAACTCCCAAATCCCCAGTAAACAAAAGATTGTAAATTAGTTTTGTCGCCATAAAAACTAAAGACATTGACAACTGAAGAAACAAAATAACCCACCATTAATCCTACTATCAATAAGGTATTGCTTTTCTTGAGAAACTTAGAAACAAAGAGCAACAAAAAAGTAACAGCCATAGCTCCTAAAATTGCTAAAATAGAAATTGACATTTTTTGATCGAAAGAAGAAATTCCGAATAAATTAATCGCAAAAATTCCTAGGGCCACACCTAAAGTTGATCCCGAAGAAATTCCGAGTACAGAAGGACCTGCTAACGGATTTCTGAATAAGGTTTGCATTAACAAACCGGCAACAGAAATTCCTGCGCCAGCTATTATTGCTGTAACTGTTCTTGATGTTCTTAGGTTGAAGATAAGGTCAAATTGTTCCTCAAAAGGGACTAAAACAGAACCTAAAGCAATTCCCAAAAAAGAAAGACCTAGAAGCAGAATAAGCAGTCCAATTATTTTTTTAGAAATCGTCATTTTCAAAAATAGAACTAAATGAATTGTTTATGAATTAAAACTTACTTTTTCTTCTTTCTAGCTTTCTTCTTTTTTTTCTTTTTGGAAACAGACTTTTCACATTTCTCGCAGATTTTAGGGCACTTTTTACAATAGTCTTTTTTCTCTTCCTTGTATTTTTTGCAACACTTCTTCTTGCAGCATTTGTCCTTTTTTCCCATTCTCACAAAAAACTTTAAGCTCTTGTCCCTATCTCAATCACCTCCATATTTTGGGGTTTTTTATTAATGATATCAAACCGTATCAAAGTTTTTACTTTATGAAATCCGTGTATTCCTGCTGCCCCTGGATTAATATACAAAAATCCAAAACGCTTATCGTAACCGACTTTTAAAATATGTGAATGTCCACAAACAAAAATATCGGGAGGGTTTCTTTGCAAATCTTCTCTAATTGATGGTGTGTACACATATTGTTTCCCTCCAATGTGTGTCATCATAACCACCAATCCTCCAGCTACAAACCTAATGGTTTCTTTGAATTCTCTTCGAGCTTCTGCCCCATCAATATTACCAAAAACACATTTAAGCTTCTTGAATTTTTTGAGCGCATCAGTCACAGCTAAGTCACCAATATCGCCAGCATGCCATATTTCATCACAGTCTTTGAAATACTCAAAAACGCTTTCGTCCAAATGGCTGTGGGTATCTGATATAACTCCTATTTTCACTAGTTATCTGGTTTTGAAATTGAAATCCCGATTCCAAATCCAACATTGAAATGCTGGTAATTAGTTTCATAATCGGTAGCATTGAAATTTGGGAAAGACTCTTTGCAAACACTCTCTGGCGTAAAATTCGTATTACTAAAATTATAACCTAGCGAGAAAAAAAAGGAAAAGACTTCATCTGTTTTGAGATAAAAATTGAGATTTGGTGCAAAAAAAACTCCTTTGCTTGATGTTTTGCTTTCACATTCTGCGGAACTTCCTATACTGTTTTCCATTCCAATTTGAAAATTAGTCTCAATGGAAAAGTTTTCATACAAATCATAGAAATAACTCAATTCCCCATAAATTCCTTGCTGTACAATTTGTCCATCAAATTGGGCTCTAGGATCTGAATTTAGTTTGGTGTCGGATAATTTAAAAAACGCATACCTATATCCTGCTCCAACATAGAATTTTTTGATTATTGCGTAATTCAAACTCCCTTGCATATCAACTACTCCATCTGCTACTTCTTTCAAGAAATTATTTTGTGTAGTAAATGGTATCCTAAAGTTAGTTTTAATCAAAAACTTACTAAACGGCTTTACATCAAAATCTTGATTTTGCTGAGCAAAAGAGGCTGAACTCATTGCAACAGCAAAAACTACAAACGCTATGTTGAATAATCTAGTTATCAATTATAATCTGTTTAGTGATTTTCTGATTATTAGTTGTCAGTTGAATAAAATACCTTCCATTTGACAATAATTTTGAATTTAGTACATAAGTATGAGTTCCTTTCTCTTTTTCTTCGGCACTTAACTGTTTCAATTCATTCAGTTTTACATCCATTATAGAAAGAACAACCTTGCAAGATTGACCTAGCTTGTAACTCAATGTATACTCTTCTTTGATTGGATTGTTGATTTCCTCGAAAATTGAAAAACTTTCATTGAGTTTCTTCTTATCATTGAATAACCACTTGACCCATGCGTAAAGCATAGAAATTACCCAGAATACCAAAGGTGCTATAATCAGCACAAGTAGTATTATAAAAAAATATCCTATTGCATCATTTCCCATATTGTCTTAAATTCTAAATCGTAAAAAACCAAATGCAGCAGAGATCATTGGTCTGTCTACTCCATTAATATCAATTAAAGATAAAATATCTCTGGTACTAATGCCCATTTCGTAGCGTCCTTTTCTTGGTGAAAGAACAAATCCGACAGGAATTCGCAAAATTTCGTCATTTTGTCCAACAATTCCAGCCTGAAAAATAATTGGACCTAGTTTCAAATCTGCACCTGCAGAAAACAAAGCTGCGTCAAAATTACCAGGATTATCATTTAGTGGAGCAATCATTTCAGCTCCTATTTCTAATCTTTTTCCAAATTGAATACCAACCCCTATTCTTAATGTGGATGGTAATGTTACCGTTCGTTCAAAATTTCCGCTTTGAATTGTAACTAAATTATTAAGCACACTATCAAAGGCTGCAGAGGAAGAAGGAGGATTCTGATATAAACCACCTACAGAAAAATTTGATAAAGCGGTATCAGCTGCGGCACTAAACGTGTTTTCTTTCCAAGTGATACTTCCAATGTCGTTCACAGCAATCCCAATTTTCATTCTTTTGAATGCTTTGATATTCAATCCCAAATCTACTCCCCACCCAGTTCCTGCTGCTTTTGGTAATTGTGGAGTAAAACTTCCTGTGGAAAACAATCCCGAACCTGAACCACTAAAAGTTGGCGAATACGATAAGAATGCAGATAAGTTGGTTGGCGAACTTTCTAAATCAAAAATAGCCATTCCTGTGAGATATTTTACTCCAATTCCTCCATAGATTCCATATTTCTCATTCTTCACAATTTGCCTTCCGTATCCAAAATTAAATTCCCTAATCCAAGATACTTTCAATCTTGTCCCATTCATCAACCCAGAAATGCTTTTGGGGTTACTTGATTTTCCTGACAAGATAGTTGCAGAAGCATCATTCTGCACTGAATCATAGTTGGCTCTTGTATTAGCAATTGTTGAGTTCATACTACCATTTTGAACCACAAGCGAATCAAAGTATGGAGCAGCAAAGCCAAAGGTCACGATATCTGCAAAATCTTTGGATAGACCAATATTCATAGAATATCTCTCGGTCACAGCAAAAGCAAAACCTCCTAATTTTTTAGTAGTCAAGGCTATCCCAAACAATCTACTGTCTACATTAAAAGTCAACCCATCCTGCAAGTCGGAAGATAGCTCCTGAAAATCAGCATAACTACTGGAAGTATTCACACCAAAATTTAGTGGTATTGATTGTACATTTTGAACCACTTCGTTATTAAACAAGCGTGAGCTAGCAGAAAAACCTGTTTCCATAAAACCAAAAACAAAAGTTTTTTTCTTGAATTCTTTGGACCAACCTAGATTTGCAGGATTTATACCTAATGCCTGATAATCATTAGCAAAAGTAGTTGAAACTCCTCTTCCTGTAGAACTAAACACGCTTCCCTCACCTTGCGCAAACAAAGTGAAAGAAGAGATAGAACATACTATTCCTAGGATTATTTTTTTCATGGTTTTTTGTTCTAGCTACCGAATTTCTCGATAACTTGCTGCGTAACTCCTGTTGCAGAAAACCCTCCGTCATGGAATAAATTTTGCATAGTTACGTAACGTGTATAATCTGAGAACATTGCCACACAGTATTCTGCACAAGCCTCTGCTGTTGCATTTC
>JBDMYC010000256.1:0-14712 GCA_039770535.1 Flavobacteriales bacterium | reverse complement strand
TCTCCATCAATCCTTCCATAGTTGTGTAAAAACTTCCTACTCCGTTTTGACTTCTCAAAGTCTTAATTACTTTCTCACTCATTTTGTAAGACTTCACATTTCCGTAGGTCAATCTTTGAGTGGAGTTTGCATTCGGATAGAAACTTTTTTCTGGTTGCATTAATCTAATTCCCTCTACAAATAAACGGTAACCTTCTTCCATTTTCTCCTCTGCTTCGGCAAATTTACTTGCAGATCCAAAATACATAGCCAAGAAATCATTGGCAGCAACAACTGCTTTATCTTCCTTAACTTTCTTTATTACATTGAAATCTGGACCGTAAGTGTAGTTTCCTTTATAATCTTCTACTGCACTTCCATTTCTCAATGAATTAATCAACTTATTCATTTTTCTTTCCTTCACAAAAGGAGAGTTACAGAACATTTTTTTCGCATACCTCTTAAAATCTGCGTTTTTCACATCAGCAAAAAATGCAGGATGTTGCTCTTTTTCCACTTCTTTGTAGTACAAATCGAATAGATTAGCGACCAATTGCTTTTCAGTTTTATTGTCATAATTTTTGAAATGTTCAGCTGAAAGACCTTCTAACCTGTCTACCAAGCCAGAAATACTTGTATTCCTTTGCATTTGCAATTCTGCTTTTTTACTGAAATCAGTTTCTCCAGCGATTGCTTGATCCATTTTCATTGCAGTTCCCTCAATTGCTCCAAGCAATCTACTTGCACGGTAAGCAAAAAGCACAAAATCAGGTCCTCTTATTCCTGCCTCCATCACGTAAGTATTTCCTTTAACGTATTTGTTAGTCATTTCGTAATAGTTACTAATGTCTTTTAGTGCATTTCCATATTTAGCTTGCTTTGCTGCATCTTTTGAATACCACTCTTGGAATCGTTTTTCTAAGGCAGTCTTTTTGTTAAATACTCCATTCGTTTGCAATTGTTCTGTTTGCCCTTGGTAGTATTTCCAATAGTTTGCCGTTTGTGCATATTTTGATGAATACTTAATGTCAGTACTCACTTTTTTATCCATGTTTCTCTTCATTGTTGCCAATTTCACATCTCTCACCTCAACCACGGTTGGGCCTTTGATATCAATTGCTTGCTTCACTCCAAAAGAAGACAAATATCTGTCTGTACTTCCTGGGTAACCCATAATCATTGCAAAATCACCTTCTTTTACTCCTTTCATATTGATTGGCAGGTGGTGCTTTGGTTTCATAGGAATGTTATCTGCAGCATATTCAGCTGGTTTTCCATCTTTTCCTGCATACACTCTGAACATAGAAAAATCTCCTGTATGTCTTGGCCACATCCAGTTGTCTGTGTCTCCTCCGTATTTCCCAACACTTTCTGGCGGAGCTCCAACCAACCTTACGTCATTAAAAGTTTCATTCACAAACATGTAAAACTCACTTCCGTAATAGAAATCCTTTATATAAGCTGTATACTGTGTCCCTTTTGTTGCTTTTTCAATCAATTCCTTTTTCACAGAAGCTAACTTCTCAGCTTTTTCTTTTGGATCTGTTAATTCTGCTAATGCAGCATTGATTTCTTTGGATACATCTTCCATTCTCACCAAAAAAGTAACAAATAGTCCAGGGACTGGTTTTTCATCACTTTTAGTTTTTGCCCAGAATCCATTTCTCAAAATGTTATCTGCAGGGGTAGAAAATTGTTGAATCGCTCCATAACCACAGTGGTGATTTGTAAGCATCAATCCTTGATCAGAAATAATTTCTCCTGTACAAAATCCTCCCATTGAAACGATAGCATCTTTCAATGATGAATTGTTGACACTATAAATTTCTTCCGCGGTCAATTTCAGCCCTTGTTTTTGCATGTCTTTGATGTTCAGCCTCTTGATGAACATTGGCAACCACATACCTTCGTTAGCTTTAATACTAAAACTTGTCATCAGCATGGTCAATGCCAGTAAAATCGATAAACTCTTTTTCATTTGTTTTATATTTTTTGTTAATTTTAGGAATGCTAAAGTAATAAAAAATAACCTCAACTTTAAGCAATTTATTTGAATGGTTGATATTTAGTAAGGATGGTTTAAAACTTAACTTCAATAACTGTTTCTGTCGCAATAGATCGATTACTTTACTCTAATTTTATAAAACTTATGAAATACACATCCGAAATCGTCATTGAAAAGTCCGTGCAAGAAATTTCATCTCTTTTGCAAGAACCCGAAAATTTGCATAGCTGGATGGAAGGTCTCCAATCAGTTGATTTACTTGACGGAGATGCAGGTAAAAAAGGAGCAAAAAGTAAATTGGTTTTTCTACATGGAAAAAAAACGACCGAAATGATTGAAACTATTTTGGAACTCAACTTGCCCAAGAGAATGGTAAAAACATATGACTCCAAAGGAATTAATTCTATCATTTTCATCACTCTTCAACCTATTGAAATTAATAAAACAAAATACATTGCTACACAAGAATTCAAATTGCATGGTTTCATGAAAGTAGTTGGTTTTTTGGCGCCAAGCATGTTCAAAAAACAAACTCAGAAAACACTAAATAGTTTTAAAAATTTTGCGGAAAGCAATTAAGTTACCTTACCAAATAACGCAAAGTAAATTCTATTCCTCCCACTGAGTTGGATGCTTCAATCAAAGGACTCACATTGACGTCATAACTTACTCCAAACTGGAAATTATCATACGTCATATTAAAAGTTGGGACTATTGCATCATTAGGAATTCGGTAATATCCACCAAAAGAAAAGTACAACCTGTCATAGTATCCTGTGTATAAACTTCCTTGCCTCACAATAACTTTGTACATTAACCCTATGACCAATTCTTGCTCAGCTCCTTTGAGTTGGTACAAAAATGCAGGTTCTAATTCTGTTCTGTTATAGTTGAGTACATAAGTTGCACTCCCTGTCAAAGAATATCTGGCGTTTTCTCTTTCACCTCCATTGTATTCCAATCCGCTACCAAAAGCATTGTACATAGAAAGTCCAAAATTGAGCTTAGAGAAAGTATTCGAAAACCTATTTTTAGCTGATTTGTCATAATTCCACATGATTCCTGCACCCACATCATAATTGATAAAAGGTGCAAAAAGTGGTTGCTCTCGAGAGGGTAAATTTGGATCAAATTCCTTTCCATTGTATTGATTTCCCCATTCTGCTGCTGACTCATCAATGCTGTGTTGCGTGATTCCAAACTGAACTCCTCCACTCATATGACTATTTCTTGATACTTTGAGGTGATAAGCTGCTGCCAATCCTGCTTGCATTTTTGTCAAACTTAATTCTCCCGCAACATCTCGATTCAGGATAATTCCAATTCCCATGTTGTTATCTCCCTCCCCTTTTATTTTATAATCTGCACTGAGTCCTATCGTGCTGAATGATTTACCAACTGTAGGCCATTGATTCCTATAATGACTTGTTGCTCTCAATTTGGCATCAGTAGATCCCATTGAAGCTACAGAGGAATAAAAACTATTGAACCCTAAATTACTAAAGTGAATATCTTGTGCTTTCACGCAAAAAGACAACCCAACTAATACTATTATTCCTGTTAAATTTTTCATAGTTCTACTGTTTTACCTTTTAATTACGGTTACTGTTCCTTTCTGCTCAAACTCACTGCCATCCACAAAGGTTCCTTTCACAAAATAAACGAATGCTCCCTTATTTACAGGTTGCCCTTTATAGCTTCCGTCCCAGCCTACATCTTTCGAAGTAGAATTGAAAATCAAATTCCCCCATCTGTTGTATACCATTAATTCGATCGTTTCTATTCCATTCCCCTCTACTTTGAAAATATCGTTTTCTCCATTTCCGTCTGGCGAAAAGATATTTGGGACAAAAATCGCATAATTACAATCAGGGTTAGAAAGATTAATCAAAGTCATAGTCTCTTCAGAGGCACAGCCATTTGCATCCACTACATTTAGAGTATAAGATCCTTTTTTTAGGTTAAATAAATCCTGTGTAGCTTCTCCGTTACTCCATGAGTATATGTAGGTAGGAGTTCCGCCAAATATTGCTACGTCAATTTCTCCTTGTCCTTCATCACATTCATCATCTGTCAAATCAAAAATAATACTTGGCACTGAATAAACCTCTACTGAAGCAGAATCAGTAATTCCGCACAATCCTGGACCTGTATAGGTTATTACGTGAATTCCTACACCTGCAGCTGCGGGATCAAATAATCCTGTAACTGGATCAATTCCTGGTCCTCCCCAACTCCCTCCTGTTGGAGATCCCGTGAAGGTTTCTGTCCCTTGGTCTGCGCACATATTGGTAGTAAAAGTGATTGCGCCTGGTGTCAATGGATTTACAGTCAAATCTGTCACAAGAATTGAATCACAGCCAAGTGCCGTTACGAATGTGTCTCGGTATACTCCTGTAACTCCATAGCTGCTTCCACCCACTGAGACAGTTTGCCCTGCGCAGATAGTAAGTGTTTGCAGATTCATGTAAGAATAACCTAAAGTCAAGTTGGTGATGATAATACTGTCACAACCGAGCGCATTTGTCAGGGAATCTCGGTACGTTCCGCCTACAGTAACTGTTGTTCCTCCTGGCAAGGTGTAATTATCACAAGCCGTATCTAACATTGTAATTGTGGTATCGCCCAGCACAGTTAAATTAATTGTAATTAAACTGTCACATCCGCCAGAGTTTGGAATCGTATCCAAATAAACTCCTGAGGTAACAAAAGATTTACCACTTGGACTGGTGTAATTCCCACAATTACTTATCGCTATTGTTGCTGAGCTTGTGGTAGTAAAAGTGACATTAGAATTAATGATACTATCACAACCATTCACTGTTGTCAGAGTATCTCTGTACAATCCAGCTACATAGATTACCGTACCACTTGGCAAAGCAAATGAATCACAAGCCACCACAGCTATGTTTTGTGGTGCTGGCTTATCTATTAGTAAATCTAATACATAAATTGAATCACAGCTTCCTGGTGTCATTACTGTGTCGTAAAAAATACCTGTTGCAGAAAGTGTTCTAGCTCTCCACACCACACTATCGCAGGCAGTATCCATCTCATTTATTATAGTAGTTGTATTCACTGTTACATTAAAAGTCATTAAACTATCACAACCTTGCGCGTTTGTGATTGTATCATTAAAAGTTCCAGTTGTTCTCCAAATTTTACCAGTTGGCGAAACTAGGCTATCACAAACTGTAACAGCTTGGGTTGATGAACTTGTGTTTAGTACGGTTACGTTTATTGTTGTTATGCTGTCACAATTATTACTTGAAGCTCCAATTCCTCTCACCTCAATTTGATCAACAGCAAATCCTGGGGTAGATCCTAATCCATTTGTATTATTGAATCCTACTGCAAATCTAATGGTAGGTTGGTTGGCAAAAACAGTATCCATAATGCTCAATTTAGACCATTTTCGACCACCATTGTTTATGTTTCCTCCAACTCTGTTCCATGTAACTCCAGAATTCAAACTATAATAAAGTCTCCCAAAAGAACCTCTGCACAAGTAATACATATCAAAAGTAACTTTTGTTTTTCCTACTGTTGAAATGTCATTCGTCATTTTACTAAAATTCAATCCGTTTTGTCCTCCAAGTAACGTCAAATTTGCATCAATGTAATTCGCGTTAGTAATGGAGGGAAAGGAGAGAGTTGCTGATCTTCTGTTATGAATATGTAAATAATTACTATTTACATTTCCTGTCACTAGTGCATTTTGAGCTGGAGTTGCTGTAATTGGACTCCCAAATACACTTCCTCCTGCATAACTGTTGTTAATAATCCATGCATTATCAGCTCCTCCGGGAGTAATTGCATTGGTATCGTTAGTATTTAAAGTAAAACTAGTAGCTACTGATTCAAAATCTTCTGAATAAATAAGATTACTTGGAATAGAGCCAAAAACTGTATCGAAATAGGTGCCAGAAGCAGTAATTACTGCTCCGTTACTGAGCACAATAGAATCGCCACTGCATATTGTAGAGTCAAGTATGAAGGTTTGTATAGTATCAATAATTAAATGCAAAGCAATAATGCTGTCACACCCCAAAGAGTTTGCCACAGTATCTCTGTAAACTCCTGAAGTTGTATAGGTATTTCCAAAAGAACTAGTGTAACTTCCGCAGGCATTTACAAGTAAATTTGTTACTGAGCTTTTGATAATTGTCAAATAATATTCTGCAATACTATCACATCCTTGAGAATTGATAAGCGTATCTCTGTAATAACCTGAACTGTCAAACACTTTTCCGGTTGCAGTTACAAGACTGTCGCAAACTGTGCGCGTCTTAATTGCCGAAGTAGAATTATTCACAACTATTGGAGTTATTCTGATTGTATCACATCCAGTAGCGGATGAAACTGTATCGCTCATATTTTGTGTGCTTGAGTACCAAATTCCGTTCACAAATACACTATCACAACCCACAATTGCAGGATTATTAATAATTGTAGCAGTAGAAATTGTCAAATTGAAAATAATGATACTGTCGCAATCAAACATTCTGGTTAGTGTATCTGTATAAATTCCTGAGGATCTGTAGACGTTTCCAGTTGGCGAAACCAAACTGTCACAAGTTGTAATATTGAGAATCGCAGTGTCTTTATTATTTATTTGAACAATAAATCTGTAAATACTATCACAACCTGTTACCGAAACGAGAGTATCGTCATAAGTTCCTGACTGGTCAATAAATCTTCCTGTGAAAACGGTTACAGAATCACAAACTATATAATTTATAGTGGATAAGAAGCGAGAATTTCTTGTGAAATCTAATGTGAAAATTGAATCACAAATTCCAGTTGTTACCGTATCAGAAATTAATGTATTAGAAAGGTAAGTAGTTCCTCTCCAACTCAAAGCACTATCGCAAGTTGAAGTCACCAAAGTATCTCTGAATACCGTGCTTATCGTCAAATTAAAAGTCATCAGACTGTCACAACCTATATTATTACTTATGGTGTCGAAGAAAGTTCCTGTGGTTCTCCATAATTTTCCTGAAGGAGAAATTAAACTATCGCAAGCTGCAATTGTTTGAGTCGAAGAAGTGGTATTGTTTATTGTTATAGTTGAAACAATAATACTGTCACACAACAAAGTAGTCTGGAAAGTATCTTGATAAACTCCTGAGACAGTTACCCAAGTTCCACTTGGCAATAGCGCAGAATCACAAGCTGTCTCTGCTCTAGCCTGAATCGCAGAATTATTGATCATCAAGTCTAAATTAAAAATTGAATCGCAAATTCCAGAGGAAACTGTATCACTGACGAAAGCAGTTGCAGTATAAGTTATTCCTCTCCAAATATAAATGTCGCAATTTGCTGTGATTAATGTATCTCTATACTCTGTGCTAATGGTTATATTAAAAGTCATCAGACTATCACAACCCACACTGTTATTTATGGTATCAAAAAAAGTTCCTGTCGTTCTCCATATTTTTCCTGAAGGGGAAACTATACTGTCACAAGCTGTGATTGCTTGAGTGGAGGAAGTAGTATCATTAACAACCAAATTTGTAATGATAATACTGTCACAATTTGCGTTAGAAATAAGTGTATCTCTATAAATGCCAGAGGTAGTTGTCGAAGCTCCACCAGGAAGCGTATAGGTAACATCTCCACAAATAGTATCGAAAATTGCAGTGTCATTTAGAGCAAGTACAAAAACAGTGTAAGAAAGAACACTATCGCAAATATTTCGGGTAATTGTATCGTTAAAAACTCCTGAAGTTCTCACAATTATTCCATTCGTCAATACAATAGAATCACCAAAGCACAAAATGGAATCTATCAAAGTAACTGGAATTGTATCTACAATTAAATTTAATATATAAATAGAATCACAGTCTCCTCCAGAAGCTAAAACTGTATCTCTGTACTGACCTGATGTGGAGTAAACAGTTCCTCGCCAGGTTGTTGTTTGGCAAACGGTATCCGTTAATGTATCTTGAAATTGCTGAAGAATCAATAAATCTAACTTAACAATACTATCACAACCATTCATATTTGCTAGTGTATCGTAATATATACCTGTAGTATCGAATATTTCACCAGAAGGAGAAATATATGCTCCACACGCAGTATCCAATGCTCTAAATTCTTGACTTAGTTTTTGGATAAAAATTGGGCTTCCCGTTCCAGTTACTATGGAATCTGAACTAGATGGATCTAATTCTATAGAACCTACAAATTCTCCAGTGTTATATAGGTTTCCTTTTTTATCCACAAACATAGATTGAGAAGATTCAAATGGTGTTCCTCCAAACTGATGTGCCCAAATAAAATCACCTGTTTCTGATAATTTTGAGATAAAAATATCACGACCACCCGCAGAAGTTAAGTTATAAATTCCAACTCCAGGGTCAAAATCTGCCGTGTTGGTAAAAGCTCCATTAGAATATACATTACCTTCAATATCTATTTTGATAGAGGTTCCTAGATCAACATCATTTCCTCCAAATTGTTTCGACCACAAATAATTTCCATTGATATCTAATTTGTGAATAAAAGCGTCTAAAGACCCGAAAGAGGATTTGTTATCAATTCCAACTCCAGGATCAAAATCTGCGGTTAATCCAAAATATCCATTGGAAACTACACTTCCTGAATAATCTGAATCTAAAGAAGATGCTTTATCGTTACTAATACCTCCAAAACTTTTTGCCCAGACAAAATTTCCTGCATTGCTTAATTTCAAAACGTAAACATCTTGACCTCCCGCAGAGGTAAGATTAAAAACTGAGGTACTTGGATCAAAATCTACTGTATTCCCAAACTCTCCATTCACAATTATATTATTTTGAAAATCTACCTCTATGCACCTTGCGGTCTCACTTGTAGTTGTGCCTATTGACTGCGCCCAGACAAAGTTTCCACTGTTGTTTAATTTTAGGATAAAGTTATCATCTACTCCATTTGAAGTCAGATTAAATACTCCTAGTCCAGGATCAAAATCAACAGTTGTTCGATAGTTACCAAATACGTAAACACTGCCAAAATCATCTACATCAATTGAAAAACCTACAGAAAGGCTGGTTGAATTACCAATTTTTTTTGCCCAATTGAAAACTCCCATATTATCTAATTTCAAAACATATGCTTCTGCCCCACTCGGACTGGCTGTGGTCATATTAAAAACACCTAATCCTGGATCAAAATCAATAGTTCCGAGAAAGTATCCCGTCATAAAAATATTACCTGCATTGTCTACTGCCAATGATCGGCCTTGAATGAGACTATTTCCATCAAAATGACGCGCCCAGACAAAGTTTCCTGAGGCATCTAATTTTAACAAGAAAGCATCTGAATCAATACCAGCATTTAAATTTGATACCCCTGGACCAGGATCAAAATCAACAGTTCCTGAAAAAGTCCCGCAAATATATAGGTTGCCTAAGTCATCAACATAATTGGAGTTAGCATCATAAGAAGTTATAATACTTGCAAAAGCTCTTGCCCATTCAAAAGCAAGACTATCTCCAATAGAAGCATAATTTAATGAAACTGTAATATTAAATATACTGTCACAACCCGTTCCTGAAATCGTATCTGAATATAATCCTGATGTTTTGTAAACTGTTCCCGCAGAAGAAACTACACTGTCACAACCAGATAAAGATATATTCGTAACTATAGCAGAAGATACTATTAATTGGTAGCGCAAAATACTGTCACATCCGTAATTATTTATCAAAGTATCGTCAAACCGACCACTTGATCTCCAAATTTGTCCAGATGGACTTACAAAACTATCACAAACGGATAAGCTCCGGATTGAACTTAAAAATCCACCATTAAGGATAAATAAATTTGTTTTCGAGTTATTACTAGGATCTGTATCGCTTCCACTTCCGTTTATGGTTCCTGAATCTATTCTTGCTGAGAAAGTGTGGAGACCACTCGCAGAAATTACAATTGGCAAAAGAAATGTATCGCAATCTCCTGCTAACAAGTTTCCTGACCAAATAAAATTTACTTCTGTACCTGCGTCCACTCTAAATTTAATCTCGAAAGCGGCAACTGAATCTGTTGCTGAATTATTACACACTACAATTTCTGGCGAAAAAGAAGTTCCACAAATAGTATCGATTGGAACTAAAATAGTATCTAATTCTAAATCAATAGATGGTGGTGCAGCACAATTATTAGTATTCACTAGTGCATTTCTACCTCCAAATCCTGTGTTAGTTAGGACAGCTCTCATTCGTGCTACTTGATCTGGAGTGAAATCAGATATGCAAAACCTATTGGCATAATCCATATAATTTTCACTATTTGCGAGAGCGCATGTTGGCGAAGAACAATTATTTGCTGACCCCGTTAAAGAAGGAGGTGTATCACAACAAAAATCCCCAGTTGTAGCACAGTTAACTCCACTTGGCCCACAAGGAACAGAACCTTGGAAAGTGTGGTATAAATTTAAATAATGTCCAACTTCATGGGTCAATGTCCTTCCATCATCTGTAGCAAACCACAAATTGTGTCCAATAGCTCCTGTGGGATCATTCCCCGCTGCTGAGGACAAAATTACAATGCCGTCTCTACCAGGAAAGCCGCCGGGCAAAGTAGCATACCCAATAACTCCGCCACCAAAACCAGGCGTATAGATATTTCTGAGGTTTCTTATTTTGTTTACTACCCAAACGTTCATATATTCTGCCGGATTCCATTGGATTGAGGCTTTCATAGCTGCATCCGATCTCCAAAGGCTTGCCGTGTGATAAACTCCACTGTCCAAATAACCCTGATTTCCAGACATATCTGTTCGTGTAACTCCGGAGGTTGCATTTCCTGAAGGATCAAGTTGAGCTAAACAAAACTCAATTTCTGCATCCACTCCCAAAGGTCCAGATTGAGCAATTCCTCCGTCTGCATTTGTCCTCCTAAAATCTCTATTCAATGCGGCTACAGCCGATTGAACTTGTGCTAATGAAATATTAGTTGAATCTCCCACATTCTCACCAGAATGCATAATGTGAAAAACTACGGGTATTGTGTAAACAACTCCGGCAGATCTGCTAGTTCTTTGTTGAGCTATTATAGTTTGTATTTGCTGTTCTGCTTGAGCCCTCATTTGAGCATAAGCTGGATCGGTTCTTAACAATTCGTCTTCTAAATAGCTTGAAGCGCATTGCTCGCCAGGAAATGGAACAACACCTTGAGCAAAAACAAACGCATTAATAAAGTAGAAAAAAAGTATGAGTAAGCTATTTTTTGACATATAATAAATGGGATTGAAACTATTTGCAATATACCATTTTACTACGAAGATTTAAGATACTAGTTGCCAAAATTATAACAATTAGTTGGACACGTAAATTGTTGTTTATTATAGTATTGAAAAAATGTAAATAAAACTTAGAAAGACCTATTAATCATCAAACATTTAAAACAAGAATTTACTTGTACTTTTTCGTGATAGTTTTTTTATTCACATTAAAAACATGAATAAAATTCGTCTATTTAATTGATTCCAAAACTCAAGGAAAACACATTTGAATACAAAGCTAAAGATTGATTTCCGATATTAGACAGAGAATAATCTACATTAAATTTTTTGAATTTAATTCCTATTCCCACATTTGGTGACATTGCTAAGTTTTCAGACCCATCAAATTGTTGAATCAATTGCACATTGTTAAGTCCCAATCGTAAGAATACTATTTTCTTATACCCTAAATCAACTCCTAATCTTGGCGCTATGCTAAATGCATTGGTTCTAATTACTGCGTTTCTTTTTCCGTCTAAAGTGATATCCAAATTTAATTCAGAATTCATTTCAAACTTGTCAGATAATTTAAAAGCCCTAGCGGACCCCAATAATATTCTCGGTAAAGTGAGCTCCGTAGCGTTCTCTGGAATTTCGTTTCCTGTTCTGTTAAATACTTCTCGAGTTTCTTCGTCAATAGAATAACTCCATGCATTTACTGTTGTAGTTATATCCCTCACAACTGCTGCAAACTTCCATTTTTTGTACTCGTAATTGATAGATGCATCTAATCCAAAACCCCAAGAATTTGCAAAATCTCCGATTCTTCTGTGAATAATTTTGAAATTAGCTCCAACATCTAATCCTTGTGGCATTTTTCTTGCGTATGAGGCAATTAAAGCATAATCTGCAGCAGAAAATCGTGTAATTCTATCGTAATCAATATTTCCATCTTTGTCTATCAACTGAGTTGTATTTGGAATATCGTCAGTCCCGAAGCGAATAATTGAAATCGCACCCACACTTTTATCGTCTAATCTTTTGCTAAAACCTATGTAATCGTACTTTGCTATCCCCGCAAAATACTCGGAATGCATTAATCCAACTTGCATGTTTTTCTTGATTTTGAGTAATCCTGCAGGGTTATAATAGCCTGCCGTTACATCATCTACGCTTGAAATAACAGAATTTCCCATACCAAAATTCTTTGCTCCTACTCCTATAGCAAGAAACTCATTACTGTATTTAGGAGCATTAACTTGCGCCAAACTGCTGAAAGCAAAAAGAAATGCCGCAATAGTAACTATTAAATGGTTGAACTTTGTATTCATAATCGGTTAACGCAGTTAGTTTTCAAATATTATTATTTCAGTTAAATCTATTTGAATTTAGATCAGAAAAGTGCTTTTTAAATTTCACAAAACGAGAAAAAACAACACTTTTATTATAGATTCCTTTTCTGTTAGCTTCGATTCCTCGCGTAGATTTCAGTAATGATTGCCTTTTCTTTTTCATGGAACTAAATTGACCTACAAAATGAAATTGTGCTTTGATCACCTGCCAGCCTGCTTTAAATTCTCCATTTGCAATGAAAGCGAAAGCAGCAATATAGTCCAGGCAAATCCGCCATAATATCTTGAATAAAAGAAAATTACCTCTGTAATTTTTATACAAAGTGAATAGACTGTTTCTAAAATTCAAATATACTTTCCTCGGACTTCTGTAATTTAAGGTACCTCCTCCCAAATGATATACTACAGAATCTGGATTTACCAAGATTTTTTTTCCGTGTAACTTCATTCGCCAGCATAGATCTATTTCTTCCATGTGGGCAAAATAATCTTCATCAAAACCTCCCATCTCATGAAAGTCATTACTACGAACAAACATACAAGCTCCAGTTGCCCAAAAAATTTCTTCTATTGAATTGTATTGCCCCTGATCTTCTTCCACATCATCAAACACTCTTCCTCTGCAAAAAGGGTATCCATTTTTATCTAAATAACCACCAGATGCCCCTGCATGCTCAAATCTTGACTTATCTTTGTGTGCTAAAACCTTTGGCTGACAAGCTGCTACTGTCAAATCCCTTTCCATTAATTCCAAGACGGGAGAAATCCAATTTGGGGTAACTTCGACATCAGAATTAAGCAAGATATAATACTCGAATCTATTTTGTATTTGATTCAATCCATCATTGTACCCTTTGGCAAACCCCCCGTTTTGTTGGTTATGAATTATCTCGATTGTAGGATAATGAGCTTGCAAGAAAACTACAGAATCGTCAGAAGAGTTATTGTCTATTACAACAATCTTATGTTTGCCAGAATTAGCAACAACCGAAGGTAAATAAGTTTCGAGGTGCTGTCTGCCATTCCAATTCAATATGATTATGCCTACTTTATCCATTTATCAAAGATAGCGAGTTATTGAAAAATTCATCCATGTTTTTCAATTATTTAACCTCACGAACTTGACGAAATGAAACCCCTAAAGATTTCTCGAAATACCGAACAGATTTCAACTCTTTAGAATTAACCAAGCAAAGAGAAATCCCTGATTTACCGGCACGAGCAGTTCGACCACTTCTGTGTGTATAATATTCTTCTTTGTCAGGCATTTGATAATGTACAACAAATGACAAATCAGCCACATCTATTCCTCTAGCTGCAATGTCAGTAGCGACCAACATTCTGAGCGATTCATTTTTGAATGCTCGCATTACTTTATCTCTTTCTTTTTGTAATAGATCTCCATGAATTGCTCCTGCCGAAACGTTTTTTGACTCTAATTGTTTAGCAAGTAACTGAGTAGCTTTTTTGGTTTTACAAAAAATCAAACCTCTGTTTCTATGCTCAGATTTCAAAAATTGAAACAATACATTCAGTTTCTCAGAGTCTTCGCACACCAAATACATGTGTTCAATGTTTTTATTCACAACATCTTTACTCACATTAATTCGCTTAGCATTTGGCGACATATGTGTGTTCACTATTTGTTTTATTCCCTCAGGCAAAGTCGCAGAAAACAGCCACTTTGACTGCACTGACGTCATAAAATTTAAAATTTCATCCAGTTCTTTTTTAAACCCCATGCTTAACATTTCATCAGCCTCATCCATCACAATCGTGTGCACTTTTCGCAGGTCAATGTCTTTCCTCCTTACCAAATCAATTAATCTTCCAGGAGTTGCTACCACAATATGAGTGGGCCTTTTTAAGTTTTTAATTTGAATATCAATGTGTTGACCTCCAAATACCGCTTCCACAAATATTTTTTCACTGTATTTTGTGAACCTAAAAAGTTGCTTCGCTATTTGTTGTCCTAATTCTCTTGTAGGTGCAAGAATAACACCTTGAATGTGATCTTTAGTAGGGTCCATTTTTTGTAATAATGGCAAACCAAAAGCGGCTGTTTTTCCAGTACCAGTTTGGGCTTGACCCACCAAATCTGTGTCGTATTCCAATAACATAGGAATTACTTGCTCTTGAATTTCTGTAGGATTTGTTATTTTTAATTC
>JBDMYC010000255.1:0-7383 GCA_039770535.1 Flavobacteriales bacterium | reverse complement strand
TCAATTTCTGCAGGTTATCAGTTTTCTACAGCAATAAAAACAGACGGAAGTATTTTTTCTTGGGGTTTTAATGGGAACGGACAATTGGGAGACAACACCACTACACAAAGAAATTTCCCTCTTGATATCTCTGCTGCAGAAACTTGGAACAGCATAAGTGCTGGTGCAAGTTTTGCATATGCTATCAAATCTGACAGCACGCTTTACTCGTGGGGATTTAATGGTGCTGGTCAATTAGGTTCTGGAAATTTAACTCAGTATAACAAACCTACCTTAGTTGATAATGCTACAAATTGGCTAACAATAAATGCTGCAGATGGAGGACAATCAGGAGCTCAATTATTTGGTTTACACGCCCTAGGACTCAAAAGCGACCGATTCGGAATCTGCTATTCAGGAGCCAATTACACTGGGCAATTGGGAAATGGGACAACAGCAAACAGTTCTGTATTTGTTTGTAATCAGATAACTACCGGATTGGAAGAATTTAAAACCAAACAATTAGAAGTATCAATATATCCCAATCCCACAAACGATTTCATCACACTCGAAATCCCAGGATTAGAATTTGAAACTGTATCTTATCAACTAATTAATTCGCTAGGACAGCAAGTAATGACAAGAAATATAAGTCAGTATTCACAAATTAACATGAGCACTCTGGATAATGGATTGTATCTACTTTTACTTTCAGATGGGAATCAAATTATTAGTTCTTCTCGTGTTATTAAGAATTAAATACTCAGCACCTCCACTAATTTCAATAAACTGGGATTCAATTCTTTGTTGTGTTTAATTGCTTTTTCAAAAGGCGTGAGAACAATTTTATTGTCTACGATTCCCACCATGTTATTGGTGTTGCCAGCTAACAAACTTTCCACAGCAGAAAAACCGAGTTGGCTTGCTAAAACTCGATCTCTGGCACTTGGCTTCCCTCCTCTTTGCAAATGACCAAGCACAGAAACTCTCGTGTCGTAAAAATCAAATTTTTCTTTCACTTTTCGGGCAATTTCAAATGCACCTCCTGCATCATCTCCTTCAGCTACAATAACAATTCCGCTTGTTTTACTTTTTCGTCTGCCAGATTCTAGTTTGGCTATTAATTTATCCACATAAGTCTTTGTCTCTGGGACCAAAACTGCCTCTGCTCCTATTCCTATTCCGCTTCTTAAAGCAATAAAACCAGCATCTTTGCCCATCACTTCTACAAAGAACAAGCGGTTATGAGAACTGGCCGTATCTCTTATTTTATCTACACAATCTACTACCGTGTTCAATGCTGTATCGTAACCAATTGTTTCATCCGTTCCATACAAATCATTGTCAATTGTTCCTGGAATTCCTATGAATGGAATATTATATTCCTGATTAAAAATGTGAGCTCCCGTAAAAGTTCCATCTCCACCAATTGCAATTACACCCTCTATTCCTGCATTTTTTAAATTTTCAAAAGCCGATTTTCTACCTTTCTTGGTCATGAAACTTTCGCTACGCGCAGATTTTAAAATCGTTCCACCTTTTTGTAAAATATTGGCCACAGAAAATGATTTTAATTCTACAAAATCATTCTCTACCAAGCCATTGTAACCTCTATTAATTCCAATAACTTCTGCACCCTTATAAACTGCAGTTCTCACCACAGCTCTTATGCAGGCATTCATTCCTGGCGCGTCTCCTCCTGAGGTTAATACAGCAATTTTATTCATACTTAAAGTTAATCTAAATCTGTTCTCGATACAAATATTTATTACGCAAAGCTCCGTAAAAATTCACTCGAACTGACAGGTATATATGTTCAAATAAAAAATAAAGCTGTCAGTTCGAATGATTTCCTGCCTTTTTCTGGGAATGAAATTGTATCGAGAACAAAAAAACGTGTACTTTTGCACTATGGGAAAAATTCTATCCATAGATTACGGAATGAAACGCACGGGTATTGCGATTACAGATGCATCAAAGATTTTTGCAACTGGATTGGATACTGTGGCGACCAATGAAATCTATAACTTCATTAAAGAATTAATGACCCAAGAAGAAATTGAATGCATTGTGGTTGGGAAACCAATGAATCTTCAGAATTTACCTACAGATGCAACCAAACCTTCGGATACATTGGCAAAAAAACTGGCAAAGATTTACCCAGAGATAAAAATAGAAAGAGTAGACGAAAGATTTACTTCCAAACTTGCCAAACAGGCTATGTTTGCTGGAGGAATGAAAAAGAAAGACCGAAGAGACAAGAAAATGGTAGACAGAATTAGCGCCACCATCATCCTTCAATCATACTTGGATTCGCAATCTTATTCGTATTTAAAATAAAAGAAAATGATATTACCAATTTACGCATACGGACATCCAATTTTGAGAAAAGAGACTCAAGAAATTGAGGAATTAAACGAAGAAACAAAAAAACTAATTGCCGACATGTTCGAAACCATGTATGGATCGAGAGGTGTTGGACTTGCTGCTCCACAAATTGGAAAAGCTTTGAGGTTGTTTATTATTGATGGATCTCCTTTTGCTGAAGACGAAGCAGAAACTGAGGAAGAAGAGAAAGAAAATGAATTTCTCAAAACATTCAAACGAGTTTTTATCAATCCAATTATTGAAGAAGAAACTGGAGAAGAATGGGGATTTGAAGAAGGATGTTTAAGTATTCCTGGATTGCGAGAAGAGGTTTTCAGACAAGAAAAAGTGGTAATTTCCTATTATAACGAAGATTGGGAATTGGTAGAAGAAACACTTACTGGATTAGCAGCCAGAGTTGTGCAACACGAATATGACCACATTGAAGCGACTTTATTTACTGATTATTTATCTCCTTTGAAAAAGAGATTAATAAAAAGAAAATTGACGGACATCAGCAAAGGAATTGTCCCTGTGAAATATAAAATGAAGTTCCCTAAGAAGTAACTTGTGAGCAAATTAACAAAAATAAGAGTGGGTGGAGTCCCCGAACACTTTAATCTTCCTTGGCATTTGGCCATGGAAAACGGCTTATTCGAAAAAGAAGGAATTGAAATAGAATGGACTGTTTTCAAAGGTGGAACGGGTCAAATGACCAAAGCTCTCAGAAATAATGAAATTGACGTTTGCATTTTGCTTACAGAAGGAATTGTGAGTGATATTGTAAATGGAAATCCATCAAAACTAATCGGAAAATACTTGAATACTCCTCTTATCTGGGGTGTTTACACAGGAATAAATAACCCTCTAAATCACTACGGAGAAATTTATGACAAAAAATATGGAATTAGCAGATACGGATCTGGCTCTCACCTTATGCCAATTGTTGATGCCAATTCAAAAAAAATTGTACTTGAACAAAATCAGTTTCAAATCATAAAAAATTTGGAAGGAGCATTAGAATCTCTGACAAAAAATGAAACGGACGCTTTTTATTGGGAAAAATATACAACCAAACCATTTGTAGATAACGGAACGCTCAAACACCTTGGCGATTATGTTACGCCTTGGCCTTGTTTTATGATTGCTGCTTCTGATGATATATTGAGTAAAGAAAAAGAAGCCATAGATAACATGCTGAAAGTAATTTATTTTACTTCAAAACAATTTATGACGTCACCCACTGCGATTAAAGAAGTAAGTGAACGGTACAATCAAAAGCTAGAAGATGTGGAAGACTGGTTTCACGCAACTGAATGGAGTATCAACAATCAAATTTCTGATAAGCTATTAAAAAATGTTCTGCACACTTTGAAAGTTGCAGGAATTATTGAAGAAAAACCGAAATTGGAATCACTTCGGGCGAATAATTAAATAATAATACATTTCCTTCCAAACTCCTGTGCTGAGCGGAGTCGAAGTATGATTTTGAATGACGCAGAAAAAATAGTTGCAAAAAAAAAGCAGCTGATTTATCAACTGCTCTCTACCAAATATTTAAAAGATTAGACTATAAATCTTCAAACTTCACTTCCGAAGTGTAATCTTCTTTGTTGTCTTCTTTGTAATTTCCTGTTGCTCTCAATTCTTCAATTTTACTTAAAACATCATCAAAACCATCTTTAAATTTTTCGAAATCTTCTTTGTATAAAAACAATTTGTGTTTTTCATAAAAGAACTCTCCGTCATCTTTGTACTTCTTTTTACTTTCTGTAATAGTAACGTACAAATCGTTTCCTCTTGTGGCTTTTACATCAAAAAAATAGGTTCTTTTTCCAGCTCTCACTGCATTTGAATACACTTCATCTCTGTTTGCTACATCATCCATTTTTCTGTTGTTTTTTAATATTATAAAACAAACATACAAATTCTCACAACTTTAACCAAAGTTCTTTGTTGTATAATTGACTGAATCCTATCCAAGTATTTTGGATTAAAACCACGATTTAACCGGATTGTTTTATATTTTTATGATATGAATAAAATAGGAAAAGGAAGCCTTTTTGCAATCTTAATTACCTTGGTAATTCACATTGCTATGCTTTTGTATTTTAATGTTTCTACCCTTAAAACTACAGAGGTTTTTATTCCCAATGAAGTCTTATTGGAACTAGATTTCAAAACTCCTGAAGAAATCGAAGAGATCATCAATCCTGAACCAGAAATAGCTCAAAATAATCAATCCATCAAGGACTTGATGAGCGACATCCAAGACATTCGCAATCAGAGTTATGAAGACTTTAGCGAAAGCGAAATGGATAATGAAATACTCAAGTCCATTGAAGCCGAAAATAAAAAATCTGTAGAAGAACTGCGAGACAATGGAATCAAAGGATTTGATAAATCGGAATTTGATTCTGAACCCGACAAAAAAGAAGTCGACAAGGACAAAAATACTGACAAAAAAAACAATAATTTTGCTGGAAAAGTAACCAAAGAGTGCAATATCCCAGGCAGAGAATGTAGCACTGGAACTCCCTCGTATCAATGTGCTGGAGGCGGAAAAGTGTACATAGATATAACGGTAGACAAAATTGGTCGTGTAAAATCTGCTAAAGTTAACACGTCAAAATCTAGTACAAATAGTGATTGTATTTTAAATACTGCTCTCCGTTTTGCAAAAACAACTACGAAAGCGTCCTCCGATTTGAGTGGAAATAACTCTCAAGCGGGTTACATTATCTATAACTTTATTAGTCAATGAAAAAACACAGTTACTTATTCCTTCTGTTACTTTTATGCTTAAATTCTGTTGGTCAAAACCTAAGACTAGTTTCTACCTTACCATCTTACCTCAATGAGAATTCTGGATTGGTATACGTTAACAACAATTCTTTTTGGACTCACAATGATGGAGGAGACGGACCCATCATTTACAACATAGATTCCAATGGCAATCAATTGGATTCCATTTATTTACTGGGAGCCAGCAATATTGATTTTGAAGATATTACCGAAGACAATTTGGGTAATTTCTATATTGGAGATTTTGGAAACAACAACCACAACAGGACTAACTTAAAAATTTATAAAATCCCAAATCCTTCGACAATTTCTGGAAATAACGCAACACCAGCAATAATCAATTTCTCCTATCCAGACCAGCTTACTTTCCCAGATACAAATCAAAATAGCGACTGTGAAGCTCTGTTTCATCACGGAAATAATTTGTATTTAATTTCCAAAAATTGGGGAACTTCTGGTTATTCCAAACTCTATCAATTACCTGATACTGCCGGAACATTTTCAGCCATTTTATTAGATAGTTTTCCGTCGGGACTCATCACTGGAGCTGCAATTCATTCCTCTGGAAAACTAGCTATTCTCTCCATGAATAGATTACATATTTTTGATAATTATGTTGGGAACGACTTTTTTGGTGGCACTTCTGCCTACCTCGATTATTCGCTCACACAAAAAGAAGGAATTTGCTTCGCAGGTGCAAATACCGTTTATATTTCTCAAGAAAATAATAGATTTTTTCCTTCTCCAAAACTCTATGAATTGAACCTTGCGGGCTTTTCTGGAAATATTGAAATAGAAAAACACCCTGAGTTGCAAGCAATGCCAAATCCTACTCAAAATCAATTCTTTGTCTCTATCAAAGATATCATTACTCAGCCAAAAAGAATTAAGTATCAAATCATTGACATGCAGGGGAAAATTATTAAGCAAAATGAATTCCCATACAGACCAAATTTTACTTTATTTTTGTCTTATCTAAACACAGGAACATACATTCTGAAAGTAATATTAGATAAGCAGCACATTTCAAAAACATTTATCAAAAACTAATTATTATGGATTTTTTACCCGAAGAAATAGACACTTACTCAGGAATTCACACTGCCCCAGAAAACGAGTTATTGAAAGAATTGAACAGAGAAACACACTTAAAAGTACTAATTCCAAGAATGCTATCTGGACACATTCAGGGAAGAATATTGAGTATGTTTAGTCACATGATTAAACCAAAAAATATTCTAGAAATAGGAACATACACAGGTTATTCTGCACTCTGCTTTGCAGAAGGAATGCAAGAAGATGGAAAAATAATTACTCTAGATCACAATGCAGAGCTAGAAACTATGGCAAAATCTTATTGGGAAAAAGCTGGATTAGGATCAAAAATCGAACTAAAAGTGGGAGAAGCATTAGATATTATTCCAACTTTAGATCCAGAACTTCGATATGACATTGTGTTTATTGATGCCGACAAAGAAAACTACAGCAACTATTTTGATTTGATAATTGACAAAGTAAACCCAGGAGGGTACATCATTGCAGATAACGTACTTTGGAGTGGAAAAGTAACCAAAGAAGACGAAGTAAAAAATGACTTAAACACAAGATCACTAGACGAATACAACAAGAAAATACACGAAGATTCTCGTGTTGATAATGTGCTGTTCCCTGTGAGAGATGGATTGATGGTGGCTAGGAAGTTGTAAAATTTTATTGTAAAACCTCCCGATTTTTGAAAATTTAGGAGGTTTTTTTGAAATTAGAAACAAGAAGTAGTAAGAAAAAAAATATCAATACGACTACTTTATTGTAAATTTGAACAACAAGAAAACACCATGGAAAACATACACCAAGAAGTACAAGAATATTACGGAAAAGAACTGCAGCATTCAGAAGATTTGAAAACAAATGCTTGTTGCACTTTAACAAAGCCTCCCAAACATATTTTGGAAGCTTTGAATTTAATTTCGGACGAAGTTACATCTAAATATTACGGTTGTGGACTTACTATTCCAAGTGCTGTAGAAGGATTAAGAATCTTGGATTTGGGATCTGGAAGCGGACGTGATTGTTACATTGCTGGAAAGCTTGTAGGCGAAAACGGTTATGTGATTGGGGTAGACATGACAGATGAGCAGCTAAAAGTTGCTAATGACGGAATAGAATACCACAGAGAAAAATTTGGATACGCAAAATCAAATGTTGAATTTATAAAAGGAAACATAGAAAAAT
>JBDMYC010000254.1:0-10377 GCA_039770535.1 Flavobacteriales bacterium | reverse complement strand
CGGGAGAGTTAATCATGGATAACAATGACCTTGAAAGAGAAAGAGGAATTACGATTCTTGCAAAAAACGTATCGGTAAACTACAAAGGAGTTAAGATAAACATCATTGATACACCAGGTCACAGTGATTTTGGAGGAGAAGTGGAACGTGTAATGAACATGGCTGATGGAGTACTACTTTTGGTAGATGCTTTTGAAGGGCCAATGCCACAAACAAGATTTGTAATGCAAAAAGCAATTGAAGCTGGACTTAAGCCAATTGTAGTTGTAAATAAAGTAGATAAAGAAAACTGTACACCAGATATCGCTTACGAAAACGTATTTGATTTGATGTTTAGTGTGGGAGCAAGCGAAGAACAACTTGATTTTCCAGTAATTTATGGTTCTGCAAAGAACGGATGGATGAGTACAGATTGGAAAGAACCAACCGAAGACATTACACCATTGTTGGACTGTGTGTTGGAAAACATTCCTACTCCAGTTTTTGACGAAGGAACAACTCAATTGTTAATCACTTCTCTTGATTATTCTGCTTACGTAGGAAGAATTGCCGTAGGAAGATTACAAAGAGGAACGATAAAAGAAGGACAGCAAGTTTCTTTGGTAAAAAGAGACGGAAGTGTAGTAAAATCCAAAGTAAAAGAATTATTCGTGTTCGAAGGAATGGGAAAATTGAAAGTAACTGAAGTACAAACAGGAGATATTTGTGGAATTGTAGGAGTAGAAGGATTTGAAATTGGTGATACAATTGCAGATTTTGAAAATCCAGAGGCACTTCAAACAATTAAGATTGATGAGCCTACAATGAGTATGATGTTTACGATTAACAACTCACCATTTTTTGGGAAAGAAGGTAAATTCGTTACTTCGCGTCACATCAAGGACAGATTGGATAAAGAGCTTGAGAAGAACTTGGCATTACAAGTAAAAGACACTGGTTCTGCTGATTCATTCATGGTATTTGGAAGAGGAATTCTTCACTTGTCAGTTTTGATTGAAACAATGAGAAGAGAAGGATATGAATTACAAATTGGTCAGCCACAAGTAATTATAAAAGAAGTGGACGGAAAGAAGCACGAGCCAATTGAGGAGTTGACAATTGATTTGCCAGAAGTAGTGTCTGGAAAAGCAATTGAAATGGTTTCTATGAGAAAAGGAGAAATGTTGAACATGGTTCCTAAAGGAGACAGAGTAACAATTGACTTTGAAATTCCATCAAGAGGAATTATTGGATTAAGAAACTACTTGCTAACAGCAACAGCCGGGGAAGCAATTATGAATCATAGATTCAAAGAATTTGCACCTTTCAAAGGAGAAATTCCAGGAAGAATGGCAGGTTCTCTTATTTCATTGGAACAAGGAAAAGCAATTCCTTTCTCATTAAATAACTTGCAAGACAGAGGAAAATTCTTTGTTGCACCAAATGAAGAAATATATGAAGGACAAGTTATTGGAGAGAACTCAAGAGACAATGATTTGACTGTGAATGTAACGAAGACAAAGAAAATGTCTAACATGCGTTCTTCTGGAGCGGATGACAAGGTAAAATTGGCGCCACCAATCAAATTTTCTCTTGAAGAAGCTTTGGAGTACATCCAAGAAGATGAGTACGTAGAAGTAACTCCAGAGAGCTTGAGATTGAGAAAAATCTTATTGAAGGAAAACGAAAGAAAAAGAGCTGGTAGAAACTAGTTTTTAAAATCTTTGACAGTAAAAGCCGTTTCAATTAATTGAAACGGCTTTTTTTATTGCATCAAATTATTTCGATTTATATAATTCTACAAGTTTGTTCTTATCCGTTTTTCCGTTTGCCGTTAGTGGAATTTGTTCCACAAATTTAATGTCGGAGGGAATCATGTAACTAGGAATGATAAGAGCTAAGTCTTCTTTTATTTTTTCTTTAGTAACCTCAGATTTTAAAACCACAAGACTCACTATTTTTTTTGCCACTTCATTTCTTTTCAATGCAATTGCTTCGCCCTGAAGTATATAATCTAACGAGTTGAGAACTGTAGTTATTTCATTCAGCTCGATTCTATAGCCATGTAGTTTTATCAAATCATCATTTCTACCCTTAAAAAATAACATTCCCTTTTCCAAATATCCCTTATCGCCAGTCCTGAAAGCTCTTGTTCCATTTCGAATAAAAAACTTCTCGTTATTTAACGATTCATTGTTTAAATAACCCAAAGAAACATTTGGGCCGGCAATTATAATTTCCTCATTTTCAATTGTAAGCTCGCTTTCTTGTTTTGAAATCCCCACAGGTAGTGGATCAAAAGCGGCTATAATTTCTTGTGTAATATTTACGAACGTAGTTGCAACTGTGGCTTCAGTTGGGCCGTAAGTATTTATTACTTTTCCATTATATTTTTCTAGAAGTCCTTTTGCAAGAGCATTAGGTAAAATTTCGCCACAAAACAAAAACATAGAAATAGAATCTAGTTCGGGCGCTTTTTCCATTCTTTCGTATTTCAAAGCAAACGAAGGTGTAGAAACCCAAACAGAGCCTTTGTGCTTCTCTATCCTATCCAAAAGAATTTCAGGATCGGAAACAGACTCTTTTCCGTTTAATATAATTGAGCCTCCCAAAGCAGAGAATGTCATTACTTCAAACACAGATAAATCGAAGCTAAGAATAGCTGTATTTATAAAAACTTCGTTAGCAGTAAAACCAAAATCTTTTCCTGTCATCCACCTGGCAAAAGACTGAACGGCCTCAGTACTTATTTGAACTCCTTTGGGTTTTCCTGTACTTCCTGAGGTGAAAATAGTGTATATGATAGGGTCTCCAGAAACTTCTTCTCTTTGAGTAATTTCTCCTTTTTTTTCCAAAGAAATGCTGTCATTTACCAACTCAATTTCTGAAATGGAATTGATGCCTTCTCTGGCAGAGGTTTTGATTATTAATTCGCAATTAGCTTCACTAATAATAGTTTTAATTCTTTCTGTAGGATAAGATTCATCTATTGGAATGTAGTTGATTTGCATTTTCATTAATGCATAAAAAGCTACAAGCATATTTGCACTTTTATGGCCATAAACTACAACAGGACCATTTATTTTATCGAATCCGTTTGATTCAAAAAAAAGGACAAGCTCATTTACTTTATCACGAAATTCTGCCCAAGTCAAACTGATGTCTTCTCCAACTATTGCTGTTTTTTCTGATGATATATCCAGCTCGACAAACTCTTTCTCTGTAAAACAAAACTTCATAATTATATAATTTTTCCGCTAAATATATAGATGGCTATCGCAACTCCATTTATCATAATAAACACAGAGATAAAGTTAACAAGTGATTTGTTTAAGTTGCCAAAGACCACATCTTTTTTGTTCTTCTTACATTGGTATTCATAGTAATTATGAATCACAGAATACAGGCCAAACAAGGCTCCACTTAGAATAAAGTGAAGTTCAAATCCGTTCCAGAATCCCATCAATAAAAACGTGAGAAATAGAGCTACATTCTGCCTTTCAATTCGTCCAAAAGTTTTCTTTTTGGTAAAATATTTGAATAGCGGTTTAAAAAAGTAATCACCCAACCAATCGCCCAAAGTAATGTGCCATTTTTTCCAAAACTCTTTGGGGTTTTTGGCAAGAAAAGGCTTGTCGAAATTCATAGGAACATCTATTCCAAGTAAATTCCCAAAACCTACTGCAAGCAGAGAGTAACCAGCAAAATCGAAAAACAAAAAGAATAAATATCCATACATGTAAACGAGGTGATAACCGAATGAATTATCCATCATCAACTCTTCTAGAATAAAAGAATGAATAAATTCCGCAATAATAAATTTATAGAGTAACCCTTTTATTAGTAAGTCAAATCCATTAAGAAGTTTTGCTTCACTCAGTGATTGGTAGCCCTTTTCTATATCACCTGCAAATCGATTGTAACGATCTATTGGTCCAATCAAAATTGTGGGAACAAACGAAATGTAAGTGTAATAATTAAAGAAAGAAACCTGTTTGTTTACCCTTTCATCTATAAAAAGACTAATGGTTTTGAAAGTGATGTAAGATATTCCCGCAATTTGAAAAATGCCTTTCATTGTAGAAAAATCTCCATCCAGTACACCCAAAGATTTCATAAAAAACAGAGGGATAGAGAGTAAAACCATTGGAAAAACAAGATTTTCGCTCTTATAAAATCGCAGCAAAAGCCTATACAAAGCATAGAGAAAAATTATTAAAGCTAGGATATGAATAGGTTTTGGATAAAGAAAAATAAGGTAGCAAGAGGAGATAAAAGTGACTACCCATTTGTAAGAAACTAGCGAAGAAAAGTACAATTTACAAATCCACAATATCAATGTTGAGACTGCTATGAATCCAAAGAATAAACTTCCAGAAAAGGGGAGCAAATTATTCATAATGGGAGTTAAAACTGTTGGTATATAAATTCAACTTTAGCCTTTGGCTGTTTTTCTTTGGTTGGATTAATTAATCCTTTAATATCTACCACATACAATAATACGTATCCAATAATTAGAAATGAATAGATAGCAATATTTTTATAAAACCTTTTTTTATTCATGATTTAAACTATCTAAAAATGAATTTACTTTTGTCCAACCCAAATTGCCAAAATGCATAATATCTGTTAATGTTCCTGGCTCATAATTTTTGGTTTCGGTTGTAAATAGATTTAAAAACGGAATTTCTTTTTCATCCAAAACAGAGTTTACTTTATCCAATATTGGATTCATAGCCTCTAGATTATCATAAAAATAAGGATTAAGAGGTTGCATGACTACACTCAACTTCACGTTTTTCTCAGTTAGAAAATCGACTAAAATTTCAAAATCTGCCAGTTCATTGTTGCTTAAATACAAGGGTTTAACGAATCTTTTCCCTCCGCCTTTCATGTATTTTGAATAATAGTCGTCATTCACAAAATAAGGATTATTTGTCACAGAATTTATAAATTTTGTTCGCAAACTTTTTTCAATTATGTCGTAATCAACATTTTCTTTAGTTTCAGATAGCGTTTTACTAGTGTCATTTATTAAATAAACAACTGTATCAAAAGAATAAGAAACTGGAATTACATCACGAATTTTTTGATTCATTTCCCCAAAAAGGCTACTTATCGAAACAGGTAGTTTATTTTGGTATTGGGTTTTTAGAAATTCCATTTGATAAGAAAGAGATTCCATCTCATCTTGATTTTCGTAAATATATTTCCCTAGGTATTCTGTGTAGTTTTTTGGGATATTTGAATTTAAAATTATCCTGTTCAACAAGTTTTTGTCGGCAAATTTTATAAACGAATTGGCATTTGTTCCGTTTGATTCAAACCATCCAGGACTTAATATGAGCGTGATACTCTTGCCTTCTATTTCTTTTTCAAAAGCAAGGCATTCTGCAAAAATACTGAGGCTTTGATGAAAACCTTGACCCACACCAAAAGCTCTTATTCCAGAGCTATCTGGCAAGAAGAAATAGGGGCAATAAGGAGATGAATTAAATTCTGAGGAACCAAAAATAGTCAAGTTATTTGCTTTAAAGCTAAAGGCTAAATTAGCTTGGTTATTTTCGGTTGTGAGGTTAGAGTTGTATCCTCTAAAAATAGGCGAAGCTCCAGAAACATGAATTAATTCAGGCTTTATTTCTTGGGGTTTCAATCCTAAACAACTGATAAACAAAAGGGAAAAGCCAATTAAGAGGGCTGAAATAGAAAAAGGAACAAGGTGATAAATGAGTAAGTTCCTCATGGATCAGTTTCTTTTGGATTCTATGTATTTTACCAACTTATTAACTGACCCAAAATTGTCTATTACTACATCCTGAATAGGAATTTTTATATCAAATTCATTTTCAATCTCTACAGACAGCTCAATAATTGTAATAGAATCCAGAATACCAGACTCCCAAAGTAGTTCGTCATTTTCTACATCAGAAAATGCAATTTCGCTAATCGTTTCTTTTAAAAATGACTCCATTACGCAAACTTACTATAAAAAACGCAAACTTAAGTTTTCTTTGCATCCCAAATTAGTGCGGTCAAAGCTCCAATCATTTTGTGTTTTTGCCCTTTGTTCTGTAATTACTCACAAATTTTTTGATTATTCTTTAATCAGTATGCTCCTATCCTAGTCTTTTTTAACTCAGGCACCTCAATGAAAGCTAAAGCGGAAAAAATTAGTATTTAAAATAAATTATTATATTTTTGTTCAAACGTAAAAAAACAATTATGAAAAAAACAATTTTAATTTTAGCTACTGTAGTACTTGGTTTCACTGGTATTTCACAAGACTTTTATCACGGAGCAGGAGCTCAGATGTATGTTGGACTTTTTGAGACTCCATCATCCTCAATTACAGGAGGAAGTACTGAAGTTTTGCCTATTCCAGGAGCTTTTTACAAAGCAACTCTTGATTTTGATGAAGTTTTCGCTTTGAGTGCTTATCCTTTTGTAGGGCTTGCATTCCAAGCTGATGCAGCTACAGGAACTGGAGGTGGATACTTTGGAGCAGGTGTTCCAGTGCTAATCGAAAAATATTTTGGAGACGTAGATGACGAATGTTTTTACATTGGAGTAGGAGCAGAAGCTGCTTTTGTTACAGCTACTGGCTTTGAGTCTGGATTAGTTGTTGGACCAACAGCTGGAGTAGGAGGACAATTTTATTTCAGAGATAACTTGGTAGGAATTAGAGCTGCCTATACTTTTGGCGTAAACAAAGGAAACCCAATGGGAATCATGGGAGGAATTTACTACATGTTTGGTCAGTAGGACTAACCGATATAAAAAGTTCAGAGGTTAATTCATAAAACTTTAACCTCTTCAAAAAACTATTAAAAACAGCCGTTTTGAATTATCAAAACGGCTGTTTTTTGTGCGTTATATTTTGTATTTTTGCCTCTACAATGGCAAAGACAGTCCTACTTACAGAATTTGAATATGACTTCCAGTTGATTGGAATAAGCAGCCATGCAAAAGACTATCGAATCGCCTGGGGTCTCAATAAAGCTTTTGATTTTGAGCTTCAAAAAGAAAATGACGTACTATTTGCAACCAAAAAAGGCGGAAATGCTGTTTTTTCAATGTATTTTTATAAAAATAAAAATGAAGAGCAAGACGTTCGCTTGGTGTCAAACAAATCAAATGGCAGGCATTTGATATCCGAGAAGAAAGCAGCCGATTATTTCCTGATTCTTTACGATTTCAATGAATTTGAAGTGCGAGATGCTTTAGTGAAAATCAGAAAAATTAATGTTGTCTTAACAGCATTTGAGGTGGATATTTTTACTTTGAAATCCAAAGAGAATTTGCTCTTTTAGTAAACTAGAATATGAGAAAAACAAAAATAGTAGCGACCATCGGTCCTGCAACAGAATCCAAAGAGAATTTACAATCAATCATCAATGATGGTGTAAATGTTTGTAGATTAAACTTTTCGCACGGGTCTCACGAAGATCATTTGAAAGTTTTGCAAAACATCAAAGAACTCAATCACGAAAATGGAACTCACATTGCCACTTTGGGCGATTTGCAAGGACCAAAACTGAGAGTGGGAAAAATGGAGGAAAACACCATGCTGGTAGGCGGAGAAGAAATTACATTTACAGACAAAGAATGTGTTGGAAATGCAGATCTAGTATACATGAATTACAAAGATTTTGCAAAAGATGTGAAAAAAGGAGAATTCATCAGATTGGATGATGGAAAATTAGAAATGCAAATCCTTGAAACAAATGGAAAAGACACTGTCAGAGCTAAAATAACACAAGGAGGAATCCTGAAATCAAATAAAGGAGTAAACCTTCCCAATACGGTAATTTCATTGCCTTCTTTGACCAAAAAAGATTTGATAGATTTAGAGTTCGCTTTAGAGCATAATATCGACTGGATTGGGCTTTCGTTTGTTCGTTCAGCAAGAGATATAATAGAGCTTAAAGGATTAATCGCAGCCAAGAATAAGAAAGCAAGAGTAATCGCTAAAATTGAAAAACCAGAGGCGGTCGAAAACATTGATGAGATCATAAAGCATGCAGATGCCATAATGGTTGCCAGAGGAGATTTGGGTGTAGAAATTCCAATGGAAAAAGTTCCTTTGGTGCAGAAAATGATTGTAGATAAATGCATCAAATTTTCCAAGCCTGTGGTGATTGCAACTCAAATGATGGAAAGCATGATAGAATCATCTACGCCCACGAGAGCAGAGGTAAATGATGTAGCAAATGCAGTGCTAGATGGAGCGGATGCAGTGATGTTGAGCGGAGAAACATCTGTTGGGAAATTTCCTAATCACGTGATAAAGGCCATGGTGAAAATACTGAACGAGACAGGAAATCACAGATTCACAGAGGAACCCAACCAAGAAAATCCTGATAAAAATCCTGATAGATTTATTACTGATTCCATCTGTTTTAATGCAAGTAATTTAGCAGATAAAACAAGTGCCAAAGCGATCGTGACCATGACTTTTTCGGGTTACACGGCCTTCAAGATTTCAAGCAAAAGGCCAAAAGCTCACATTTATGTTTTCTCAGGAAACAAAGAGTTATTGACAAAACTAAGTCTCGTATGGGGTGTAAAGACTTTTTACTACGACAAAATGGTAAGTACAGATCACACAATTGCAGATATTCACTACATGTTGAAAAAAGAAGGCTACTTGAAAGAAGGAGATCTTATTGTTAATACTGCAAGTATTCCTCTGGAAGAAAGCGGAAAAACAAACATGCTTAAATTAAGTTATATAGATTAATATACTCGCTATGAAAACCACACTGACCGCACTTATTTTATGCCTTTCTTTTTCGGCATTTAGCCAAATCCCTCCTGGATATTATGATTCCACTGTCGGAAAAACGGGGTACGCATTAAAAACAGAATTAGCACGAATTATTACTGCAGGACATATTGACAGGGGATATGGAAATTTGTATACAGGTTATTTGACTTCAGATAATGATGCATTCTATGACAATGACAACACTGTTTTAGATATGTATTCCGAAAATCCTTCGGGACCAGATCCTTATTTTTATAATCACGGAGCCAGAAGATGTGGAAATTATAGCGGAGAAAATAGCTGCCACAACAGAGAGCACTTATTCCCACAAAGTGGATTTGGAAGAGGAAACCCAATGAGAAATGACATTCATCATGTCGTTCCTTCAGATGGATACGTGAATGGGCAAAGGCAAAGTTATCCTTTTGGTGAGGTCAGTTCTACCACTTGGACTTCTCAAAATGGATCAAAAAAAGGACCTAGTGCTTCACCTGGGTATCAAAACATTGTGTTCGAACCTATTGATGAATTTAAAGGAGATATTGCAAGATGCATGCTCTATTTTGCGACCCGCTACGAAACACAAATCGCAGGATGGTCATGGGGACCTCTGAATGGGACCTCTTACCAAGTGTATGACCAGTGGTTTTTGAATGTCTTGATAAAATGGCACTTGCAAGACACAGTGAACGCAAGAGAAATTACAAGAAACAATGCTTCATACGTTTACCAAGGAAACAGAAACCCGTTTATTGACAATCCGCAATGGGTTACGCAAATTTGGGGAACGCCAAACAGCTCTGGAGTTGCGGAAAATCAAGTTATTGATGCTTCGGTTTTTCCAAACCCTACAAATAACCATTCGGTTACGATTACCAATTCACAAAGAATTGAAAACATAGAAGTTTACAATGCACTGGGTCAATCAATCGATCAGTTTTCTCAGAATATTTCTTCTGGAAAAAGAATTGAATTAACGAATTTACCCCAAGGTGTTTTGTTGATTAGGATTTCTAGCGGAAATTCTTCTGTTGTGAAAAGGATGATTGTGGAGTAGTTGTTTTAAAGAACTCAACCAAAGAATCTCCCCCCTTGAGATGGGAAAATGATTAAAGATGATTTTATTACATTTCCAACCGAGCATAATAGAAATGCTATTAATTTTTATTGTTATTGGATTAGCTGGAGGGATTTTAACTTCATTGTTTTATGCTCTACTTATCATGTTTTTTCCAGATAAAAAAGTAAAAACGAGAGATGTGCTTATCATAATGGCAACAGTATTGATTCTGGTGTTTAGCTACCTAATTTATATGATATCTAACTAAACTATGATACTAGCACAAGCATCAATTGGAGCAGGAATGATGATTCTTCCTTTGATAATATTCTTCCTGATTTTTTGGTTTGTGGTAGCAAAATGGATAAGCAAATCAGTTTTTCATAAAACCATTCATCCAATTTTCATTTTTTTGATAGCAATTTTTGTTACCATTCTGAGTGTGTACTTGCTATTTATTTATCTAGAAAGTTCAAATTTTCTTTCAATTTCATAAACTTACTCCTCACTCAATCTCCTGACACAACTCAACTAAAACCCCATTCGTAGATTTTGGATGCAAAAAAGCAAT
>JBDMYC010000253.1:0-11822 GCA_039770535.1 Flavobacteriales bacterium | reverse complement strand
CTAAGGCTTACACTGTAGTCCTTCTCTTACTTTTAGGACTTTTAACCACACTTATTGTTACTCGTTCAGATTTTTCGGTTACTGTGAAAAGAACAGCAGGAGCTCAACTTTTCCATGAAATGGAAGACGATAAAATAGGTAATATTTACACCTTGAATATTCTTAACAAAACGAATAGAGATTTGCCACTTGAATTTCGGCTACTAGAAGGAAATGCTGAAATTAAAATAATATCAGAATCTAGAACCCTCGAAAAACAAGGAACTTACAAAACTTCCATGCTACTGATAATGGAAGGAGATGAAATCGAAAGTCTGAAAACTTTTTTCAAAATAGGAGTGTTTTCAAATGGAGAATTAATAGATAAATCGAATGTAACCTTCATTGGTCCATCATTCTAAAAAAAAACAAAAGCTTATGAACTGGGGATGGAAAATTGCCATATTTTTAGGATGCTTTATTAGCTTCATCATGTACGTAGTGATTTATTCTTTCACAACAAGCAATGATTTAGTTGCCGAAGATTACTATAACCAAGAGATTCAATATCAAGAAAATATTGATGCTCAAAAAAACGCACTGAAATATAACAAAGAAGTAACCATCACTACAACTCTTGACAAAGTTGTAGTGCAGTTTCCTTCCTCATTTGATGTAAAATACACAGATGGCGAAATTTCATTTTATAGACCAGACAATGCAAAACTGGACAAAAAATTCAGTTTAGATTTAACTTCAAAACAACAACAAGTTTTGGATAAATCTGAGATTACTTCTGGGTTTTACAAAGTAACTATTCAGTTCACAGATGGCGAAAAAATTTACCTTATGAATAAAGATATCTGGGTATGATTTGGCAAGGATTTCTCATAGGACTTGTTGGCTCTTTACATTGTATAGGAATGTGTGGACCTATCGCACTCATTATACCCACTAGCAAGAACGAAATAGCTAAATTTTTTCAAATAATTACATATAATTTTGGAAGAATCCTCACCTACTCCATGTTTGGATTAATTGTGGGATTACTAGGCGAAACATTCAGGTTCGCAGAGATTCAGCAGTATGTATCGATAGTATTGGGTGTTCTGATTATCCTGATCGTGATTGCGACTTTATTATCGTACCACAAAGCAGCAAACATGGCCAATAAATGGACTACTGTTGCATTTAGACCTATCAAAACCAAGCTTAGTAAAATCATTGGAAAAGAAAGAAAAAACCTTTTGGGAATTGGAATCATGAATGGATTTCTTCCTTGCGGCTTAATCTATATTGCTTTAATAAAATCAATTACGGCAAACTCCATTCCAGAGAGTGTGGGATTTATGGCTGCTTTTGGCTTGGGAACTATTCCTGCAATGATGACGGTAATGTATTTCAGAAGTTTAATCAATAAAAAAATTAACGTTTCCAAAGTTGTTCCGTACATGATGCTTGTGGTGGGATTCATGCTAGTTATGCGAGGAATGAATATGGGAATTCCCTACCTCAGCCCCGAAATTCAAAAAACTGAAACCGAACAAATAGTTCTTGGCGGATGCTGTTCTGCGGATAAGCAATTTGAGAATGAGTAGTTGAGTTATCTATTTGTTATCGATACCTTTTAAATAGCGATAAAATGTATCGAGAACAATCTTAAACTTTACCACAAAAAACTAATACTTATATTCTCTCAACTCCTTATGATCTGTAATGTAGATTGTTTTTCCATCAGCAGATATTAATCCATCTTTTTTGAATTCACTCAAAGTCCTAATTACTGATTCCGTGGATGTTCCTGCTATATTTGCTAGATCCTCTCTAGGTATTTGTAGTCCTTTGGAATATTCTTGGCTGTAGGTATCAAAATATTTGATTAATCCATCTGCCACTCTTTTCTTTACAGAATTATAAGCCAAACTTAATAATTCGGTCTCTTTTTCTATGACTTGCTTACTGAGCATTTTGATAAATTCGTTGGCAACTTCGCGCTTGTTTTTTATCAATGCATTGAAATCTTCCTTAGGAATCAATTCCACTTCGGTTTCTTTCACAGCAATGGCAGAATCCGAGTATTCGTCCTCTTTCAAGAGAGAATGATAACCAAAAAAGTCGTTTTCCTTGTACAAACCTGTAATCAATTCTTTCCCATCTTCATTCGTTTTGAAAGTTTTTACCTGCCCTTTTTTGATGTAATACAAATAAATAGGCGATCCGTATTGCAGATAAATAAAGTTTTTTGCTCTGAAAGTTTTTTTCTTTTTGTTATTAAAAAGCTCGTGCTTTTCATCCACCTCAGCCAAGTCAAAATTACTGGTTCCTGCGCTCAAGGATGATGTATTAAATGTACTTTTTATCTGGTTGCTTTTGCTGATTCTTCTTTCAATGGCTTTCAATAAATCAATCTCTTCGAAAGGCTTTGTCAAGTAATCATCTGCACCTAATTCCATTCCTTTTCTAAAGTCTTGCTGATCGGATTTTGCAGTTAAAAATATAAATGGAATACAAGAAGTTTTGGGATCAATGCTCAAATAATAGAGCACATCATATCCGTCCATTTCTGGCATCATAATGTCGCAAATTATCAAATCTGGGAGTAATTCTTTTGCTTTCTTTACTCCAATTTTACCGTTCTCAGCTTCATTTATCGTGTACCCTGCCAATTCAAGCAACTCACACGTATTTTCTCTCACATCTTTGTTATCCTCTATGATTAAAATATTCATTTTTAATTACTTATTGGTATGTTAATCGTTACTGTTGTGCCTTGATCTTCTTTGCTTTCAATCTCAATTTCTCCGCCTAATTTGGTAATATAGCCTTTCACAATGTTCAAGCCCAGTCCTGTCCCTTCAATATTTCCCGCATTATTTGCTCTATAAAATCTATCAAACAACTTCACTTGCTCAGCCTCTGGTATTCCAATTCCCTCGTCTCGCACAATAACTGTCAATTGATTCTCTGTAGAGGCTACACTCACAGAAATGTTCTTTTCAGAGTATTTGACGGCATTGGATAAGATATTTGTGAATATTGTTTTCAATATCTTGGAGTCTCCCATTATCTCTTCCTTCCCAGCAAAACTAATGATAAAATCCTGATCTACGTTTTTCAGCCCTTCCATTTCTGACACAATTTCCTCCAATAATTCGAAAATACGCACAACTGAATAAGTGACCTCTATTTTACTTTCTTCTATCCTGCTAATCGTAAGTGTGTCATCCAAAATACTAGTCAAATTATTTATCCCTCTTTTTATCTTCGCGATATGGGCATTTTGCTTTTGCTCATTGCCATTCGCAATGTAGCGTTCTAATAAATTAAGAGAGGATAATATAGTACTGAGCGGGGTTCTAAACTCATGAGAAGCCATGCTTACAAATCTTGATTTAAGTTCTCCTATTTCCTTTTCTTTTCTGAGGGAATCTCGCATTTTCTCTTCAATCTTCTTCACATTAGTAACGTTTCGTTCCACTATCAAAACCTGTGTAATTGCTTCTTCTGCGTCATAAACCAGTGGAACTGCATCTACTTGGTAGACATTTTTCCTTTTTTTGATCTCAAAATTTTGAATCATCCCTTCAAAAACTAATTCAAGCTTTTGTTCTACCTCTTCCACATTCTCTGAGCTAAAAGATTCCAAATAATTTTTACCAAGCAAAAATTTACTTTTTATCCCGCTTCTAGATAATTCTTCCCCCTCCACGTAAATAAATTTAAGATCTCGAGTCAAAACACAAATAATTCCATTTGGGAAATTTTTCGTTATTAGATTGTATAAGATTTGGTTTTCTCTCAATTCTTTGGTTCTACTCTGTACTTTAAACTCTAGTTCTGTGTTCAAATCTTGAATTTCCTCCTCAGCTTTTTTCCTCTCCGAAATATCTGTAATCAAGGCCATGACATGTGTTTCATTGTCAATTTTCATATGATTTAAACTGATTTCTAGTGGTAATTTAGTCCCATCTTTTTTCAGACCGTACAAATCTCTCCCTTCACCCATTTTTTTCCTCTCAGGTGATTTCACATAGGATGACCTATGTGATTTATGTCGTTCTTTTATTTTTTTGGGAAGAAATAATTCAATAGTCTGCCCAATAATTTCTTCTCGGCTGTAGCCAAAAAGCCGTTCCACAGAATCATTTACCATGGTAATTTCTCCCATACTGTTGCAAACTAAAATACCTTCCGTAGAGGTTTCATAAATCAATTGGTAAATCTCGTTTTGATTAAACTCTTTTTGCATTTTCATTCTGTTTAAATCATTCCTCGCGATTTCAATTCTAAATATTTATTGATAGAATTCACAGATAATTCATCTGGTTTAGAAAGGATAGATTGTATTCCAAATTTACGCAATTCCTGCACCATAACTTTCTTTTCGTAAGTGAATTTTTGAGCAAAAGTTTTGAGATAAACGTCACTTACTGTTTCACATTGGAGCTCAGTGGCTTTTGAAATTTCAGTATTCTCAAAGAAAATAACTACTAGTAAATAACTCTTATTCAGCATCCTGAGAATAGGCATAGCTCTTTTTAGCGAATAAAAACTTTCAAAATTCAAATACATAATCAATAAGCTTCGCCCTTTCACTGTTTGCCTGATACTTTGGTATAACAACTCGTAGTTTGCTTCCAAAAATTGAGTCTTCTGATTATACAAAAGCTCCATGATTTTTCTAAGTTGGGCTTTATTTTTAGTTGCCTTGAGTTGAGTTCCTATTTTATCAGAAAAAGTGATTAATCCTGCTTTATCCCCTTTTTTAATCGCGACATTACTCATCACCAAACTTGAATTAATAGCGTAATCTAATAAAGTCAATCCCTCAAAAGGCATTTTCATAGACCTACTTTTATCGATAACAAAGTAAATCTGCTGTGATTTTTCGTCTTGATATTGGTTCACCATCAGTTTTGCACTTCGGCTAGTCGCTTTCCAATTTATATGCCTGTAATTATCGCCTTTCACATATTCCTTTATCTGCTCAAATTCATTGGTATTTCCTAATCTTCTTATTTTTTTTACTCCCTGCGCATTGGATGATTTATTGAACACCTGAAAATCATGTTTTCTCATTTGCATGATACTTGGATAAACTCCCACTTGTGTTGTTTTATCAATGGAATATCTTCTTTGCGCAAATCCAAGAACAGAGGAAACATAGACATTCACGTTCCCAAATTCATATACTCCTCTTTCTTTGGGCTCAATGGAATAAAAGACGTTTCTTGTCCCATTAGCTGAAAGCGAGAAATTGAAAACCGTGTCTCTTTTTTGCAGTTGATAAGGCAATTCATCAATCACCTCGACCTCCAATGGAATGCTATAGGTGGATGAAATAGTTAGTTTAATATTATTAACGTCTCCTAACGAAAGTTGCTCAGACATTTCTCTGTCTACTGAAATGATTTGTTTTTTGAAAAATAAGATAAAAACATCAACTAAAAGTAGAGAAATGGTGGCCAAAAGTGCCACCTGAAAAACAGGAAACAAAAAAGAAAAACCAAAGCTCATAGCAAAGCCAACCACTAGAATTAGCAGCACACCAAATAGCCTATTTTGGAGAAACAAATTTTTCATTTTCTATCTTGGCACTTCTATTTTGTGAATAATTTCCTCAATCACAGACTGAGTAGACAAACCTTCCATCTCGGCTTCTGGCGTCAAGATAATCCTGTGATTAAGCACATAATGAGCTACCGACTGAATGTCGTCTGGTGTAATAAAATCTCTTCCCTGAATTGCTGCCATTGCTTTGGCAGATTTCGCCATAGCGAGAGAAGCTCTTGGCGAGGCTCCCAAATACAGCTTTGCATGATTTCGGGTATTGTGGGTGATATTCGCAATGTAATTCATCAAGTCATCCGCAATTTTTATCTGAGTCACCAACTCTTGAATTTTGAGTAAATCGGCTTCAGAAAACACTTTTGTGATTGTTGCGAGATCTGGCGCTAAAGTTGTGTTTTTGTATCTAGCCAATATTTGTTGCTCCTGCTCTAGAGTTGGGTAATCTAAATTTATTTTAAACAAAAACCTATCTAATTGCGCTTCTGGCAAACTGTAGGTCCCTTCCTGTTCCACAGGGTTTTGAGTAGCAATAATCAAGAAAGGAAAGCCCATTTCGTATTTCATTCCTTCGTATGTAATTTGCCTTTCTTCCATTACCTCAAATAAAGCCGATTGTGTTTTTGCAGGTGCTCTATTCACCTCATCAATTAGGATTATATTGGAGAAAATTGGTCCTTTATTAAAGTTAAATTCCGAAGTTTTCATATTGAAAACAGAAGTTCCCAAAATGTCAGAAGGCATTAAATCTGGAGTAAACTGAATCCTCGAAAAATCTGTGTCCATGCACTTTGAAAGTACTTTGGCCGATAATGTTTTGGCAATTCCCGGAACTCCCTCTAACAAAATGTGACCATTTGTAAAGATTCCTATCAGCAATAAATCAATCATTTCCTCTTGACCAATAATGAATGCCTTAGCTTCTTCTCTTGCCTCCTGTACTTTTTCTTTCACAAATGCCAAGTCCAAAGAAGATTGAAACTGGAAAGCTGGCGAAGGTACTTCAGGAATTTCTGTGCTGTAGATTCCTGAGTTGGTTGTTTCATCTATGGAATTTACTTCCTCTGGTGTTTCAATTGGCTTCGCTACAGGAATTGGCGGAACAACTGGCGGAGTGTTTTCTGTGCTTTCCGGATTCAAATCAGGATTCAGTTCTTTGTTTATGTTAGTATCGTCCATAGGTGTTATTTACAGTTTTTATAAAAGTATTCTATTTTTTTATGTAGTCTTATCAAGTCATCAGACGAATAAGAATAAGCCTTTTTTGCTTTGCTAAATTCGTTAAATATTTTCTCAATCAAGTCACTCGCAATATCCGATTTCATAGCTACCGAATTAATAAAACTTGCATCAATGCTTTCGGAGGCAATGTAGTATTTGTCTTTGATGAAATGAATAAAACTTTGCTCGTAATGTTTGATGAATTTGTAATGTTTGTCTTGTTTCAAATACAACCTGCTCACAGTTTCCACAAACTCCAGAGAGCTATTTTCATTGGGCTCAATGGTTGGGATAATTTTCTGCTTTCTTTTTGTTTTAAAAATGATGTAAACCAGTAAAGCAATAATCAGTAATAGATAAGCATATCTCAAGTTCGGATCTTTCAGAATGTATTGGATTGGACTTTCTTTTTTGATGTTTTCGTCTGCATTATTTGGATCAATGTCATTTCTCACATCCCATTCATTCAGATGATTGTGCCATTTGTAGTGCCCTTTCGGCAAATGAGACATTACGCTCTGTGCATACTCAAATCCATCTTGACTAAACATGGATTCATTCACAAATACTTCGGGAATTGAATGCAAATAAAAATAACCTTTCCCATGCGGAATCTTGATGAAAATTGGATTTTCTAGGTACGTTTCAATTCCTATTGTGGTCACATTATCGGTTGACATTTTCAAATTAGATGGCATGAAATAACTCCACCCTCTGTAAGTCTGATAATTATCTTGATACCTTTGAAAAAAGTATGAATAATCTGAATTGAAAGTTTCATGTGTGAAATTCAAATTTACACCTTCGTCCCACATTTCATTGGTTATTTTAAAATCTCCTGTGCAAAACTCATCCGAAAACTCTTCTCCAAAATCCAACACAGAAACGAAAGCCGCATTCCCTTCTCGCACAAAATCCTTGAGCGTCTTGATCTCTTCCGATTTCATTTCTATTCCATTGTCAATCAACATATAAATTGTTGGTAAATCTCCTTCAGAAATTATCAAAGTCGTATCAATAGAGTTATCAATCTCTGTCAAAGAAGCCACATTGGGCGAAGTTTTCATCAATTTATGAATGATGTAAAGCCCATTTTTATTGAGCTTTTGTTTCATTAGTTCCTTTTCAGGCAGATCTTTTTTTACTACCTCTTTTTCCTCGTCTTTGGGCGGAGTAATGTAATAGAACAAGCCAATCAGGGAAATCCCTAACACAACCATAATCGCTATTTTTACTTTATTACTCACTCGTTATTGATCTAATTTTTTGGTCAAACTTTTGAATCTTGGTTCCAAGACTTCGTATTCTTCTCTAGTAATTTCTCTTTTCCCGTACCACACAATTTCATAAACCGAAACTGTGGACTCGAATTCCTTACTTAACGGTTTGTCTCTCATCTCCATCAAATAAGAAAAATTAGTCTTTTCTTTCTCCCATTCTATCCATTCTTTCACAATCAATCCTCTGATAATGAATATAAAATAAACTCGAATCGCTTCCCGGTAGTCTTTTCTTTCCAGGGCTTGTTCCAGCATCAATTCTAGTTCTGTTTTCGGAATTTCTGTTGGAATCACATTTCCTAAATCTTGGCGAATTTTTTTATTCTTATTGTTAATTGGCGAATTGAAAAACAAGAAAAAAATGAGAACAGCTAATGCCACCACTACCACTACAATCATGAGAGTAGACAAAGCCTTGGATTGAGGCAAGTCTACATCTGGAATATTGAGCCTGGTCTGCTCCTTCTCTTTTTGCGGTAATCTTTTTGCTCTGTGTGCATTTTTATCTCGCCAATGCTTTCTGTAAGACCTGCGCGTTTGCTTGTAAGGATTATCAGAATCTTCTAGCACAAACCCAACACTGTCGGATAATTCATAATAATCTTCGGTCATCCCTTCCGCAATACTTCGCTTGATTATTTGCCATTGATCTTCATCAAACTCCACTACTTCTTGGTCAGAATTTAAATAGCTTTTGTGGGATTCACTCTGAGAGAAAGCTGCATTTTGATAGGGTTCTTGCTCATAACTATCTATATATTCTTGCCCAAAACTTTGCACAGAGTGAACTGTGCCAAGAAGGATAAGTAGATATATGAATGATAATCTTGTCATGATTTAAGGTTGCTCAAACATTTTGTTATTCCTTCCAAACTTTTCAAATCTCTTCCTGAGACTTATTGATTCTTGCTTGTCTTCCACACTCCAATATTGAAAAGTGAAAGCAATGATTAATAACGGAATAAGCAGCTGAAAAATAAGTAGTACAAATAAGGACGAGATGAAATTTTTAATCGTCATAAAACTGTCAAAAACCGTCACAGTGTGCCACCTAACTATTTCATCCAATACAAAGGACTTAATATCAAAATCGGGAATAAAAGGATTGTGATAAATCCATGTAAAAAGATAGGCCAGTCCCACAATCATCAAAACTGAAGTAAGTGTCAATCCCCAATCTTTTCTGCCATAGGCAAATCCTATTTTTATTCCGTCTAAAAACGTCTTTTCTCCAGAAATTACTGGATAAAAGGTCAACACAATGAAGGGAGACAAAAAGATAACCAACCAAGAAATAAAGGCAGGGGTGAAAAAGATAAAAAGGTATAAAAATCCAGTAATAATGAATGAGTTGAGCAACATAGGCCAAATAGACTTGAGCCATTCCTTGAAATAAAAATCTGGCTGTTTTTTATCGATAAAACTTGCGCAGTGAATAACCGTGGCAATATTGATTGCAATAAGTAAAATATTTACAGCAATTCCCATCCAGTCTATCCCTTCGAAAGTGTTGAATGCTAGAGTTATACCAGTAACTTCTGATTCTTCGAGAAGATAATCTCCCAATGGATTTGTGCTGTAGAGGTAAATCAAGTACACAATAATAATAGGAAGATTTATTCCAAAAATGACCTTAGCTATCGAGCCAAAATTTTGACGGTAAAATCTAAATGTATCATAAAAAATTTGCCCCAAATCTCTGATGCTGTGCTTTTTCAGAACTACATTTTCAATGTGTACAGGTTTTTCTTCTACCACTCCATCAAAATTTGTTCTTCGGGCAACCACAAAAGGATAAATGACGAAATAACCCAAAATAATAGAGAGTGAAATTAGAATAATTGACCACTTTGAAGCATCTGACATCTCGGTATGTCGTGTAACGTATCCTTCCAAAAATCCAGCGGCTATAAAAATTGGAATTGTTCCTAAAAGCATATTCATTCCTCGTCTGGCACTAATTTGCAGAGATTGAACTCGCGTGAGAGTTTTTGGGAAAAGCAGTCCATTTCCCAATACTATTCCTGCAGCTCCAGCAATAATTATTACAGAAATTTCAAATGTTCCATGAATCCATATCACCAAAAAAGAGGTAAGAAATAAGCCTTTTATGTAGAAAAAATATTGAAAAGCCCCCAGCATAATTCCATTACTGGCAAGCAGAAAAACAGAACCAACCGAAAAGAAAATGCCCAAAATAAAAGCGAAAAATGCGACTCGAATGTTATTGATAGTAATTTGCAAAAACATAGCACCTTCATCCATTTGTTTGTAAACTGCCATTGGATCCCCTCTATTAATATTGTCAATCGTCATGTCTACATAATTATCGCCTAAAATAACCCTCGAAAATTCGGGGTCGATATGCGAAGAAACAGCTCCAATTATCACGGCAATGGCAAAAAACAGAAATCCATACAACAATTCCTTTCGACCTTTGTACATTTCGAGTGGTAATTTTTCGTGCCAAAAATCAACAAAAGTGGCTAGAAATTTTCTTTTTTGCTTATGAAAAGAAACGAAAACTTTTTGTGCCAAATAATTAAGGTATACACGAACAGAACGTTTTGGATAAAAAGTCTTTGCGTAAGATAAATCTTCTGTCAACTCTATAAAAAGGTCACTTAACTTATCAGGATCGGTTGTCTTATTTTCAGACAGTTGCTCAAATTCCGCCCACTTCTCTTTATTATTTTCTATGAATGTGGTTTCTTTCATCTACCTTTCTGCCTAGTTGTGACTTATTTGAGATTTTAAATTTAGATAAATTAATAATGAAATACTATTTTCATAAACTGAAAAATTATATAATTGCAAATCCAAAAGTTTTAAACAAATAGTTGTGTAAACTAAGAGGATTTATTTATATTTGCACTCTCAAATAGAAAAGGTAACATAAACGACTATGAATTTAAGTAAAGAAATAAAAAAAGAAGCTTTCAAAACATATGGAGGAGCTGAGTCTAACACAGGATCATCTGCTGCACAAGTAGCTCTTTTTACAGAAAAGATTAAAAACTTAACGGAATATCTTAAAACCAACCGTAAAGATTACAACACTCAAAGATCTCTTGTAATCATGGTAGGAAAGAGAAAGAAGCAGTTAAGATACATCAGGAACAAAGATATTGTAGCTTACAGAGAGCTAATCGCTAAAGTTGGAATAAGAGATACATTCAAATAATAGAATGAGTATTCTTCACCAAGTTAACGCATAACATTTTTATAAGGCAACCCTTTTTTAAGCGGTTGCCTTATTTAGTATATAGGATTTTATAAAAACCGACCACAAGGGTCAAAATATAGGAAGAGATACTTTTTTTCACTCTTCTTATTTGTACGAAACGAGAAAAAAATAAAAAACAAACGTAACAATGAACATTATTACAAAAAAAATGAATCTACCAGATGGTAGAGAAATTACAGTTCAAACTGGAAAACTAGCGAAACAATCTGATGGAGCAGTTGAAGTGAGAATTGGAGACACGGTATTATTAGCTACTGCAGTTGCTGCAAAATCAGCAAAGCCAGGAGTAGATTTTATGCCACTTACAATTGATTATAGAGAAAAATATGCTGCTGCAGGTAAATTTCCTGGAGGATTTTTCAAAAGAGAAGCAAGACCTTCTGAGTACGAAATCTTAACTATGAGATTAGTTGATAGAGCTCTTAGACCTCTTTTCCCAGAAGACTTTCACGCAGACACGCAAGTAATGATACAATTATTATCTGCTGATGAAAACATGGCAGATTCTTTAGCTTGTTTCGCAGCAT
>JBDMYC010000252.1:0-5871 GCA_039770535.1 Flavobacteriales bacterium | reverse complement strand
TAGACAATGGAAACGGAACATTTACCTACACAAGCGAAGATGGTACGATTACAATTTACGATTCTAAAGACACGAACACAACTGATTTTGGTCAGATAGGTGACAGTGTATTTTATGTAGATGGATTTGGCGATACGACAAAAGTCTTTGTGAATAACGATACAGTTGTTACGACATTGGTTAATAATACTGATTCTACTTTTACTTATACAAGCGAAAATGGAACAGTTACAACTATCGATTACAAAGTAAGTGAACTGACTTATTTCGGTCAACTAGGCGATTCTACTTATTATGTGGATGAGAATGGAGACACGACTAAAGTATTTGCAACCAATGAAACAGTTACTTCAATCACCTTAGTTGATGACACATTGATTTACGTGAACGAAGACAATATAGAAACTAAATTATTTTTGGCTGATTTAGACTCTACCAATGAAAAGATTGACACGGCTTACTTTGATAATGATGTTATTTATATTGTAGAAGGAGGAGATACCTCTAAGATAACCTTTAATAGTAACGATAACGATTGGGACATCAATGCAAATGGAACAGGTTTAGAGGCTGCTGCAGCAGGAAATAATATTGCTTCCGGAGATCATGCAATCGCAGGTGGAGGATCAAATACCGCTTCAGGAAATTACTCAACTGTGAGCGGAGGATTATCGAATACAGCTTCAGGAGACAGATCTGTTGTTGGTGGAGGTCAAAATGCAACTGCATCAGGTAATTTCAGTACAGTAAGTGGTGGATTATCTGGTCAAGCAACAGGAGATAGGTCTACAGTTGGTGGTGGTCAAAATGCAGAAGCTACAGGAGATTACAGTACAGTTTCTGGTGGATTAAACAATGAAGCTTCAGGGGACAGAGCTACTGTTTCTGGTGGACAAGGAGGCGAAGCTACTGGATCATTCAGTACTGTTGCCGGAGGATTGAACAGTGACGCATCAGGAAACAGAGGAACTGTTTCTGGAGGTCAAGACAATACAGCTTCTGGTCAATTCTCATCTGTTTCTGGGGGTAGGGCAAATACAGCTACAACAGATAACTCTACTGTTTCTGGGGGTAGAAATAATGTTGCTTCAGGAACAAGTTCTTCTGTCGGAGGAGGGAATGCAAATGTTGCATCTGGAAGTAATTCTACTATTTCTGGAGGTATCGAAAATACAGCATCAGCATTTGAATCAACAGTTTCTGGTGGTGGTGATAACACGGCAAGTGGAAATTCTTCTGTAGTTTCTGGAGGTGACGAAAACACAGCTTCTGGAGGAAATTCCGTAATTGCAGGAGGTAGTTCAAACACTGCTTCTCAGGTATATTCGACCGTCTCAGGGGGTGATGATAATTCAGCTTTAGGTAGATATTCAACTGTTTCTGGTGGGCGAAACAACAATGCATATTCTTTTGGAGAATGGGTAGGAGGTTATTTTAGTAGTACATACACACCTCAAAGCACAACTGCACCAGACAATAGAGATAAATTATTTGTAGTTGGAAATGGGAGCTCTGGATCAGGATCTAATGCGCTTACTTTAATGAAAGATGGAAGATTAGGATTAGGTGTAGATGGAAATCTTGCACAAACAGCAACTTTACATATTAAACCTACTTTCAATACTTCTTTGGATCCATTGCGAGTAGAAGATCTTAATGTTGCCCAAGCAAATGATACTGCTATTTTAGTTACAAATCCTGCTAATGGAACGGTAAGATATTTAGACATAAATTCTGTTGGGAATGATGAAGATTGGTTTATCAAACAAACTACTAACTCACCAAGGTCTATAAATGATTCGATATATACATTAGGTTTTGTTGGAATTGGAACAGATAACCCAACAACTCAACTTCATTTGCGAGATGATCGAGATGTTACCTTGACAATCGAGGCGGATGCAGATAATTCGAATGAAGACGATAATCCAAGAATACTTTTACTACAAGATGGAGGTCTAGTTAATGGAAGTTTAGGATTGACAGGAAATCCGGGAACATTATACACAGGTGTTGTTACAAATGCTACCTATTTAAGTTCAAGTTCCTTGAATGCTTATCCAATACAATTTGTTACTAGTAACACAGCTCGTACAACAATATTGGCAAACGGTAATTTTGGTATTAACACAACTAATCCTCTAAATAAGTTACATTTGGTAGATAATTCGTCTGCCGATCCATTTAGAGTCGAAGGATTTAATATTGCTCAAGCAAATGATACTGCTGTTTTAGTTACAAATCCTGCTAATGGAACTGTGAGATACCTGGACTTAGATGAAATTGGAACTGTAGATAGCCTTTCTCATTTAAGAACTGATACATTATCTATTCATCAAGGAAATTCAGTAAGTAAAGTTGCTTTAGCCAATACAATGGCAGAAATTTTTGATGTCTCAGGAGGATTTACCTTGACAAATACACATGCAAACATTACCTTAGCAACTGCTGGAATTGTAGATGCAAATTATAGCACTACAACTAACAGTATTACAGTAACAAATGGAGGGAGATACAAAATATCCTACAGAGTAACAACTGATATGAATGGCGGAAACAACAGGACAGAAACGGAATATAGAGCTACCTTAAATAATGCGGTAATTCCCGGAACGGCAGCATCTAATTATCACAGAAATGATGGAATAGGAGCTTCTACTGCAACAGTTGTTAAAGTGGTGCAATTGGCTGCAGGAGATATAATTAGAGTGCAAGGGCGCAGGGTTTCTGGAATTGGTGTGATGAGAACTAAGGCAAATGGCTCTTCTTTGTTGATAGAAAGACTATAAAACAAACTATTAGTGAATAAAAATTACATTTCATTACTTCTTGTTCTTTTGGCTACAATAGTTGTAGGAACTTTTGTGTATTTCAAAAAGTTGGATAAATCAAAGGAGTCTGTTTCTGTCATAGGATTGGTTCCTCAAGGTTTTACCTCTGAAATCATAGAGATCAATTTCCCATATCAAAAGCTAGAGGAACTTTTTAATACTAATTTGATTTGGAAAGAAATCGAAGAGACATCCAAACTAAAGAGATTAGCTGATTTTTGGAATCAAGATGATTCAATTTTTAATACTATTAAAGTTGATGCAATCAAGTTGGTTTCTTTTGTCGAGGAAGAAACTCAAGATGAATATTATGTAATGGAATTCGAAGAAGTTCCAAAGGATTTTAAATCTAACACTTGGAACCAAAAGGTCATTCATGATTTTTTGTTGCTTTCAAAGAGCAAAGATTTTTCACATTTCAATCCAATAAAATCAGGTAAAAAGTTATTGGATCCTGACTCTGAATTCACAGAGGTCTACGATTCTAGGGGAAAAGGCGAGGGCAAAACAAATGTGTTTCAAAAAGAGAAAGGATATTGGTTAGTTTTTGATTTAACATTTCTTCCCGAACAAATCTTCACAAATGGCTTTGTGAAAAATAACCGAGGTGATTCAAAATCAAATTCTAAGATTGATCTTACCGTTTTTGATCTAATTCCCTATCAATTCAAATCCTTAAAACTGATTCATTTTGATTCGATATCACAATTGCGAAAAGACCAATCATATATTGATTTGAGAGAAAAACAATGTGATTGCGACATTAATTTTGATGCATATAATTGGATAGAAACTCCTTCGGTATTTTTCAAATCACAATACCAAGATGCTAGTTATACTTTGTTTAAATTGACAAGTATTAGCGATTTCAAGGCTAGTATAAACAATATGTTGCCAGATAGTTTAAGAAAGGAAGATGAGGATAACTCTGTGATAAGGTTTTTTGGAAATGCATTTGATTATAATTCTATTTTCAAAACTAACATGAAATACAACTATTTTGTGCGAGTAGATGATTATGTGATGTTTGCAGAAAAGCAATTACATTTAGAACGATTGCTTTTTCAACAGTTCTCTGACTTTACAATTACTAAAAAAGCAGACCTGAACGCATTTTTGAACAATAACATTGACGAGAAATCAAGGGAAGTAACGATCTCTGGAGGTCTGAATCATTGGGAATTTGATTTAAAATCTGGAATAGGTATCTCGCAGTCTCACATTGAAAGTGATGCCCTTATTTATAAAAGTTTGCTGTACTCAAAAGAGATTAACCTGGACGGAGGAAAAACTAATCCGAAGTGGAATATAGAATTTGAAAATGACTTACGAGAGACTATTTTTATGGTAAAAAACCATAGAACTAATGATAAAGACTACATTGTTCAGGATCTTAAAAACACGATCTATTTCATTACTCCTAATGGTGACATAAAATGGAAACGAAATATAGGGAATCCAATCGTAGGTGGTATTAAGAACATTGATATTCTGGGTAATGACAAATATCAGTTAATTTTCAATACAAAGAATCAATTATACATTTTAGATGTTTTAGGAAGAAACGTCAACAATTTTCCGGTCAAAATATTGGATTCTGCTACTGCCAATGTTTCTGTGATGGATTACGACAAAGATCTTAATTTTAGGTTTTTGGTCCCAACTACCAAAGGAGTTAAAAGTATAAATAAGCAAGGTGAAATTGTAACTGGATGGATGCAACCCAAACAAGAAAATAGTGTTGTTTCCACTATCAACCATTTATTGATAAATGGTTTGGATTACATACAAGTGCAAGATTCTAAAGGGAAATTATACTTTTACAATAGAAAAGGAGAAGTGAGACATCATGTCGCAGCTATATTTAATAATAAGATGAATATTTTATATGGAAGCAGTATTGAGCAAACTAGAGTTGTTTACTTAGATACTAGCACAAACAGCATAAAAAGGCAGTTTTTTAGTAAAAAACCTGTTTCAGTGCTGTTGAGTCCAAACCAAAAAATAAAAGACTTTCATTTTATTGATTTTGACGGAGACAAGAATTCTGATTTTGTTTTAGTCTTTGAAAATGAGATTAAAATATACGGTCAAGATCTAATAATAAAGAAAAGAATAGAGTTGCCAGCTAATATCAATCAGTTCCATATTTGGGAAAATGGATATGGCTATTTGAATCAGTTTGGTGATTTCACTGTAATGCAGGGAGAGGAGTTAAAAGTTATTGAAGGGGCAAATGCTTATCAAATTGATTTTTATAAAAATAAGGTAAGGGCAATTTTAAAAGGGGAAAATAATCTTAAATTACTGTACATTTAAAATAAAAATATGACCGTAAGTGGATTTACATTTATTAAGAACGCCTCGAAATTATACATTCCTCTGCGAGAAAGTATTTTATCCGTCTTACCTTTGGTAGATGAGTTTGTTATTGCTGTAGGAGATAATGACGAGGATGATTCCACTTTAGCAATCATAGAATCAATTGACTCAGATAAGATTAAATTGATTCATACAGTATGGAATACTGAGAAGTATACAAAAAACACGGAGTTTGCTCACCAAACAGATATTGCAAAAGAAGCTTGTAAGGGAGATTGGTTAATTTATATGCAAGCAGATGAGGCGATTCATGAAGAAGATTACGAGACAATTAAGACTGCCTTGAGGCAATACAAAGATGATAAGTCTATTGACGGCTTGATGTTTCACTATCGTCATTTTTGGGGCGATTACAATCATTTTCATTTATCACACACATGGTACCCGAAGGAGATCAGAATTATAAAGAATGACCGTAACATTCATTCTTGGAAGGATGCTCAATCTTTCCGAAAATTTGAAAATGATTTTGGATATGAACCAAGCGATTACAACTCTAGTGAATCTGAAAAACTGAATGTAAAATTACTAGACGCATACATTTATCATTACGGTTATGTGCGTCCGCCAGAGTTGATGAGTTATAAATCTAAAGTGATGAACAGGACGTATCACGGAAAGAAAGAAGCTGATTTGAAATTCAAGAACAATCCAAATG
>JBDMYC010000251.1:0-10233 GCA_039770535.1 Flavobacteriales bacterium | reverse complement strand
TTTTTTTAACAAAAACTCTTGGTCAAACCTTTTTAAAATTAGTACATTTGGTCTTAACCAAATAAATATTATATGATGAAAAATTTACTTTTAACACTTTTTACTGTACTTCTTGCAAGTGCATCATTCTCGCAAACTAACATTGATTTGCAATGCTTTTTTGCTTCACCTACTGCAAGTGTAGTGACAGGTACAAACATTCAATTTCAACTTGGTGTTATCAATAATGGTCCAGTAGCAATGAATGCTGGAGATGCAGTGCCGTATTCAGTAACTGTAAATGGAGTTTTAGCATACAATAGTGGTGCATTTACTATTCCAGCTGCCGGTTTTCCCGTAGGAGATACGTTATTTTACCCAGCACTTATTTTGAACCCTGCAACTCAGCCAACTGCAGCACAAACAGATACAGTATGTGCATTCACAGTTCCTGACGCAGCTGTGTATACGGATGTTAATCCAGCAAATAATGTAGCTTGTTATACTTGGAACAGATCTTTAGTTTCTATTGACGAAAAAACAATCAATGACGAAGTTTCAATTTCTTCAATTTATGGAGTTTTGAAAATGAATGCTTCTAACCAAGAGAACTATACGTACTCAGTATTCTCTATGGCTGGACAAGTTATCTCTCAAGGAAACTTTGTAAACAACAAAGAAGTTGATTTGACTGGAGCTGCAAAAGGAATTTATGCAGTAGTTGTTTCTAACGGAACTGAAAAAATTACTAAAAAGATTGCTATCCAATAACGGATTTCTTCTTTTAGAAAAAGTTTAAAAAATCCCCTTGCGAAATTTCGCAAGGGGATTTTTTTGTGCAATTACAGTTGCAAAATATTGACTATATTGTGATTGTAAACGTATTAATATTATGAAGAAAATCATTTTTATCACAACAATTTTAGCACTTGGCTATTCATGCAACAAAATAAACTGCAGCCTTCCTGCACAAACCAATGGAACAGGCGAAATTATTAGCAATGCAGAAATCGTTCAAACAAACATTTTAGATGTTGATTTTAACAGAGAATATGTAATAAATTCTGACTCTGCCAATACAATTGATGCAAAAGTAGAATTTAACAATGGAACAACTGATTCAATAAATTTTACGAATTACACTTTATTGGGTAAATGGGCAGAGGGAGGTTGTAATGTTGTCATAGAAAGAGATGTAGAAAGAAAAAACTCTGAAAAAAGGCTGATTTACACTTTGGAAGTGCATGAATGTGGGAATTGTGATATGCTTACAGGAAGCATGAATTGGGTGTTAGTTCCAAAAATCCCCGAAGATTATACTGTGGAGTTTATTGTAAAATGAAAAAGTGAGCCAAATCACTTTAGCTCACTTTTTAACTCCAAATACTTTAACTTAATTCTGTTTAATAAATATGTCCAGTTTTATTATAAACAAAAGCTACTAGTTCAATCTTGTCTTTTTTAATTTTATAAATGAGGGAATTGTTCTTGTGAATTACACATTTTCTCAGTCGCATCTTTTTAGATACAGGGCATAGTTTTTTGTACTTTATCAAAGTATCAAGTAGAGTGTTTGTTTTAGATTCAAAGTCTTCTGCAATGTCGGGATTTCATTTAACTAATAAATCATCTATGATTGTATCGTAAGTAATTTTCGCCTTGTTAGACCAAACAATTGTCATTTTTTCCTAGCTTCAATAATGCGTTTTCTTACATTGTTTCTTACTTCCTTGTCAGAATAAATATTGCCCTTTTTCAGGTCATTTAATCCTTCTTCAATGTCATTTTTGTTATCGTCAGACATTTCATCCCACCAATCGGAAGTAGTGCTATTGTTCATAAAAATAAGCATAGCTTGTAGCTTTTCATTGTCTCCAATGGAATCTATTAAGCTGTGTAATTTATTTTTAAGTTCTATTGTGCTCATATACAAATATAGAGAAAAACAGTTAATAATGAATTCAAACTAAAAAAGTGAGCCAAATCACTTTAGCTCACTTTCAATTTCAAATATTCTAGTTCACTGAAAACCTACAAACTCCCAGTCATATTCATTGGCACTACCCATTGGTCGTATTCCTCCGCGGTAACATACCCCAAACGAACAGCTTCTTCTTTCAAAGTAGTTCCGTTTTGATGAGCAGTATTTGCAATTTCGGCAGCTTTGTAATATCCTATTTTAGTATTCAAAGCCGTAACCAACATTAAGGAGTTGTTCAATAATTCTTCAATCCTAGCGAAGTTTGGTTCTATTCCTTGCGCACAGTTTTCGTCAAACGAAGCACAAGCGTCACCAATCAATCTTGCCGATTCTAAGAAATTGGCAGCCATCATGGGTTTAAAAACATTCAATTCGTAATGTCCTTGCATTCCTCCAACAGAGATTGCTACATCATTCCCCATTACCTGAGCACACACCATAGTCAAGGCTTCGGCTTGTGTTGGATTTACTTTTCCTGGCATGATAGACGAACCGGGTTCGTTTGCAGGAATAATCAATTCCCCAATTCCAGATCTTGGTCCAGAAGCCATTAATCGAATGTCGTTACCTATTTTATTAAGCGAAACAGAAAGTTGTTTCAATGCTCCATGCGATTCTACGATTGCATCATGAGCAGCCAAAGCTTCAAATTTGTTTTCGGCAGTGATAAAAGGCAATCCTGTGAATTCTGCAATGTATTTTGCAACCATCACATCATATCCTTTTGGTGTGTTCAATCCTGTTCCCACAGCCGTTCCCCCAAGTGCCAACTCAGCCAAATGTGGAAGTGTGTTTTTCAAAGCTTTCAATCCGTGATCTAGTTGCGAAACATATCCAGAAAATTCTTGCCCAATTGTCAATGGAGTTGCATCCATCAAGTGAGTTCTTCCAATTTTTACTACGTTTCTAAATTCTTCGGCTTTAGCTTGTAATGTATTTCTCAATTTCTCAACTCCAGGAATTGTCGTTTCCATCAACATTTTATAACAAGCAATGTGCATTCCTGTTGGGAAAGTATCGTTACTCGATTGCGATTTATTTACATCATCATTTGGCGAAAGCGCTTTTTCTCCTTCTCCTATTTTGTTTCCTGCCAATTCATGTCCTCTGTGAGCTACAACTTCGTTCACGTTCATGTTGCTTTGCGTTCCCGAGCCAGTTTGCCAAATCACCAATGGAAATTGATCCCAGTGTTTTCCTGCCAAAATCTCATCACATACTTTTGCAATCAAATCTCTTTTTTCCTCAGAAAGTACTCCTAATTCGGAGTTGGTATAAGCTGCCGCTTTTTTCAGGTAAGCAAATCCTTCTACAATTTCTTGTGGCATAGATGCTGCTGCTCCAATTTTAAAATTATTCCGAGATCGCTCAGTTTGCGCTCCCCAATATTTATCTGCAGGTACTTTTACTTCCCCTATCGTGTCTTTTTCAATTCTGTAATTCATGTTGTTAGTTGTTCGTTTATGTCAGTTCGAGTGAAATAATTGACTGAATAGGAAATTATTTAGTATCGAGAACTCGTTTTAGTTTTAGTCTTCGACTCCGCTCAGACTGACTTTTGAAGTCACATTGAGCGTAGTCGAAATGCTATTCATCTGTTTTTCTTTTCAAAAGTAAAAAAAGCAAACTTCTTTTACAATTCTTTCACCAAACTTGGCGGCCTGCCAATTATCGCTTTATTTCCTTTTATTACAATTGGTCTTTCAATCAATTTGGGGTTTTCAAGCATCACTTTTATCCATTCGTGGTCATTTAAATTAAGATTTTTGTATTCATCCTTATATAATTTCTCTCCTTTTCTCACCAATTCAAAGGGTTTGATATGCAACTTCGACAACAAAAGAAGCATTTCTTCTTCGGTAGGAATATCTTGCAAGTATTTTACAATTTCTATTTCTGCACCTTCTTCTTCCAAAATCCCTAAAGCTTCTCTGCTTTTCGAGCATCTTGGGTTGTGGTAAATGGTGTATTTTTCTTTTGACATAAATTTTTTATCTTTTTATTCTTCATCAGTCATCCTGAACTTGTTTCAGGATCTCGCAGAGACTATTTCACGTTTCTTTTTGTATTATTTCAATGAATAAAGATTCTGAAATAAATTCAGAATGACACGAGTTAGTTTTGTCTATTTTCTCTAAGAAAAAGTTAGTTTTCCATCAAATAAGCCTTCAAAAACCCATCAATATTTCCGTCAAGCACAGCATCTGGGTTACTTTCTTGGTAATTTGTTCTGTGGTCTTTCACCCTTCGGTCGTCCAGGACGTAACTTCTTATCTGACTTCCCCACTCTATTTTTTTCTTATCACCTTCTATCTCTTCTCTAGCTGCAAGTTGCTTTTGCATTTCAATTTCATACAATTGAGACTTCAATAATTGCAAGGCTTTTTCTCTGTTTCCAAGTTGCGAACGAGTTTCTGTGTTCTCAATCACGATTCCAGATGGAGCATGTTTCACTCTTACACCCGTTTCCACTTTATTCACGTTTTGTCCACCAGCTCCTCCACTACGGAAAGTATCCCAAGAAATATCAGCAGGATTTATTTTAATATCAATCGTATCATCTACCAAAGGATACACATAAACAGAAGCAAAAGAAGTCATTCTTTTTCCTTGTGCATTAAATGGGCTAACTCTCACCAATCTGTGAACTCCATTTTCTCCTTTCAGGTAACCAAAAGCAAATTCTCCTTCAATTTCTATAGTAACAGTTTTGATTCCTGCAGCATCTCCAGCCTGAAAATTCAATTCTTTCATTTTGAATTTATTTTTCTCAGCCCACATGATGTACATTCTCATTAGCATTTCGGCAAAATCACAACTTTCAGTTCCTCCGGCTCCGGCAGTAATTTGCAGCACTGCACTCAGTTTGTCTTCGTCCGAAGAAAGCATATTTTTGAATTCCAATTCTTCTACTCCTTCAATTAAAGCAGCATAATTTGCGTCAATTTCAGGTTCATTTTCTTCGCCTTCCGCAAAAAACTCCATCATCACTTCTAGGTCTTCTTTCTTAGAAACAAGATCTTTGTGCATATTTACCCAATATTTTTTAGAGTTAATTTGCTTCAATGTTTTTTCGGCTTGTTTGGGGTCGTTCCAGAAATCAGGATCGTGAGTTTTTATCTCCTCTTCTTCAATTTCTACTCGTTTTCTATCCAAGTCAAAGATAGCGGTTTAGGTCCGCCAGTCTCTTTGTGATTTCTGTTAAATTGTCTTGATTTATCATGAGACAAATGTAACGCATTTCGCATATAAAATCTTGTCATTTCGAGTGATTTTTTGGTTTTTATCCAAAAAAATTTATCGAGAAAGACATTTGAGAATTCCAAGTTCCAAATCTCAAATCCCAAACACTTGGCACTTTCTATTTGATGCTTGGGATTTGGGATTTGGTGCTTTACTTTTAAGTTTATTAAACAAACATTAACAACATTCGTAATTCATAATTGCCAATTCGTAATTGATTTTTAGTAATTTTAACCTTTCAATGAACTTTGCAATGAGTAAACTAAAAATACAAAACACCCTTTCAGGGAAAAAAGAAGAATTTGTACCCATCCTCAAAGACCATGTAGGAATGTACGTTTGTGGACCAACAGTTTACAGTGATGTGCACATTGGGAACGTCCGAACTTTTCTTTCGTTTGATATCGTATATCGATATTTAAAATACTCTGGATATAAGGTAAGATACGTTCGTAATATCACAGATGTAGGGCATTTGTTGAATGATGCCGATTCTGGCGAAGACAAAATTGCAAAGCAAGCAAAATTAATGAACCTAGAACCCATGGAAGTAGTGCAACATTACACCAATGGGTTTCATGATGTAATGAGGAAATTCAACATCACTCCACCAAGCATTGAACCTTCTGCAACAGGCCATTTAATTGAGCAAATAGAAATGGTACAGGATATAATTGACAATGGATTCGCCTATGAAGCAGGTGGTTCCGTGTATTTTGATGTAGAAAAATACCACGATAAATTCCATTATGGAAAATTATCAGGAAGAAAAATAGAAGATTTAATTTCGAATACGCGTGAGCTTGACGGACAAAGTGAAAAACGAAATCCGCTCGATTTTGCGATCTGGAAAAACGCAGACGAAAGCCATATCATGAGATGGAATTCTCCATGGGGAGAAGGGTTTCCGGGTTGGCACCTCGAATGTACTGTGATGAGCACCAAGTATTTGGGCGATAATTTTGATATTCACGGAGGCGGAATGGATTTGAAATTTCCTCACCACGAATGTGAAATTGCGCAAAGCAAAGGAGGAGGTAAATCTGAACCAGCCAATTATTGGATGCACACGAATATGCTGACAATGAATGGAGCAAAAATGAGTAAATCGGTCGGAAATGTCGTTTCTATCGAAGAACTTGGCTCTGGAGATCATCCACTTTTAGAAAAAGGATTTTCTCAAATGGCGATTCGTTTCTTTATGTTACAATCGCATTATTCAAGCACCTTAGATTTATCAAGCACAGCCATTTCTGCTTCCGAAAAAGGATTTGAAAAACTGATGAATGCAATGGAAACATTGAGTTCCCTCAAAACATCAGAAACATCTTCGGTAAATGTGAATGCATTCAAAGAAAAATTTGAGGACGCAATGAATGACGATTTCAATACACCCATTTTGATTTCTCATTTGTTTGAGGCAGTGAAAATAATCAACTCCATTCAAGCAGGAACCGAGACCATTTCTGAATCAGATTTAGCAGATTTTCAAGAACTAATGAACGATTATGTTTTTGAGGTATTGGGATTAAAACCAAGCGAAAAATCTAATAAACAAGATGAGTTAACCGAAGAATTAATGAGTCTTTTTATCACTTTGAGAAAAGAAGCAAAAGACAACAAAAATTATGGATTGGCAGATGAAATAAGAAATAAATTGACGAGTTTGAATATCACACTGAAAGACTCTAAAGAAGGAACATCATGGGAAAAAGAATAGCAGTTTTTTTATTGGGTCTACTCGCCCTTTCATCCTGCAAAGATGAATTGCCAGATCCTCCAAAAGTAGACGACAAACCAGTGAAAATTGAACGGGTAATTACCCCTCAATTCAATCCAGATTCGGCATATAATTTTATCCAAAAACAAGTAGATTTTGGACCAAGAGTTCCAAATTCTAAAGCACATTTAGCTTGTGCAGCTTGGCTGGATTATAAATTGCAAAGCTTTGGAGCTAAGACACTTATCCAAAAAGGAGTGGTCACTGCATTTACTGGCGAGAAGTTGAACATTCAGAATATCATTGGACAATTTTCGCCAGAGAAATCGAAAAGAATTTTGTTGTTTGCCCATTGGGACACAAGGCCAGTTGCCGACAAAGACACGAAAGATACCAGAAAACCAATTGATGGAGCAAATGATGGTGGAAGCGGAGTGGGTGTTCTGCTGGAAATGGCAAGACAATTTAGCCTGAAAGAACCCAAATACGGAGTTGATATTATTTTCTTTGATGCCGAAGATTACGGGACATTTACTTGGGTAGAAAACTACGACCAAGACAGTTGGTGTTTGGGCAGTCAGTACTGGGGCAAAAATCCTCCAATTGCCAATTACAATCCCAACTTTGGAATTCTGCTAGATATGGTAGGCGAAAAAGAAGTTCAATTTAAACTCGAAGCTTACAGCATGCAATTCGCACCACAACTGATGCAAAAAGTATGGAAAAAAGCAGGAAGGTTGGGCTATTCTCACCATTTTGTAAATCAAAGAACTGGACCTATCACAGATGATCATTTATATGTAAACACTTTGGCAAATATCCCGTCCATAGATATTATTGGTATGAGTGCTGCCTCAGGTGGCTTTGGTGATTATCACCATACTCACGAAGATAATATGGATATTATCGACAAAAACTCACTGAAGGCAGTGGGACAAACTGTGATGGAGATTGTGTATCAGGAAAAGTAAAAAAAAAATTAAATGCTTTGATACAGCCCTTTAACTTCCTGCGGGTTTTTATTTAATTTTTTGTTATCTTTAACTGAGTGACAATAGACCATATGTTTCAAGCTCTTAAGATTAAATACACACGTAAATTTGAACAACCCATAAATTTATCCAAACTAAAACTTGGCAAAGGAATGTATGTAGTGAAAGTGAATAACGATCAACATACTGTTTCTCAACAATTAATTATCCAATAAAAGTACAGCCATGAAAAATTTCATCTTTATTTCCACTGCGTTTTTTTTTCTTTTTTCTTGCAAAAAAGAAAACAGCAATACAAAGATTGATGTTACCATTACAGGAAAAATTGTAACCGATTGTGCTGGAACGCCTTTTGCTAATCAAAATTTTGTTCTACTGAAAAAAAACACTGCTTTCATTGGTAATAAACGAAAAGAGGTGGCATTCTCAACTGACAATGAAGGTAATTTTAAAGCAGAGTTTCCGCCTACTGACTTCGGTAGTGAAGTTTTTATCAGAATAGGAAATAGTGGAGGTGGGTCTATTCTTTCTTTCAACACCACAACCGATTTGAATATTGGCACTTTGAATACCACTCCTAAGGCTAGTTATCAAATAAAAATTAAAGTTAACAATCCTTATAATGTGGGTGATACACTAATTATTAATAATCATAAAGGCGGAGGTGCTCGTGTCTATAAATTTGCAGCCCCATTCTCTGATACAATAATAGAAGTGGTCAATAATTATTCAAATAGTTTGCAAATACCAAGGTTGGAAAACATAAACCAGGTACATGTTGTTTCTACAACTTCTGTAATTTCTGGTATTTCGGGAACCTCGTCTTTTTCAGTAAAATTGAATAAAAGTAACACTTTATATTTTGAAGGTTGCCAAACTGGGGTTCAAACAGGAACAGTAATTATCGACTAATGAAAAATTTCACTTACCTATCACTCTTTGCCCTTCTTCTCTTCTCTTGCAAGAAAGAAACTAATCGCAATTCTTCCAGTTCAAAAATAATTGTATCTGGAAAAATTGTAACCGATTGTGCTGGAACTCCTTTTGCTAATCAAAATTTTGTTCTACTGAAGAAAAACACTGCTTTCATTGGTAATAACCGAAAAGAGGTGGCATTCTCAACTGACAATGAAGGTAATTTTAAAGCAGAGTTTCCGCCTACTGACTTCGGTAGTGAAGTTTTTATCAGAATTGGAAATAGTGGAGGTGGGTCTATTCTTTCTTTCAACTCAGAAACCGATTTGAATATTGGAACTTTGAATACCAGTCCTGAGGCTAGTTATCAGATAAAGATTAAAGTTAACAATCCTTATAGTTTAGGTGATACATTAAGAATTGGCAACTACAATGGTGTTGGGTTCACATCATACAAGTTTCCTGCACCTTTGTCAGATACAATTTTAAATGTTGCCTACAACTACTCCAATGGATTGCAAATTCCTACCTTTGACCATATCAATAAAGTACAAGTGAGATCATCACCCTTAGTTTATTCTGGGATAATGGGGACTTCGTCATTCACTTATAAAATGGAAAAAAACTTAAACTTCTACTTAGACGGTTGTCAGAGCAATGTTCAAGACGTAATTGTTACTATCGACTGATGAAAAATTTCATTTACATAACCACTGCGTTTGTTTTCATTGATTTGAAGTAAAACTTTAAAAATTAACAAACGAAGTTACAAAAGGATTTATCCTGATCTCGCTTTGCATTAAAACCCGTGTTTATTAGGCTTTATCAAAAATTTATCCTACATTTGTGCCGTATTAGAGGATGAAAGGGAGCTATTAGTTCCCTTTTTTATTGGAAAAAATGGTAAATAAAGACACAGTTTTAGAATTAATTAATGAAAAACTAGAAGAGAATCCAGAGTTCTATCTAGTTGATTTGAAGATTAATAACGCTAACAAAATTTACATTGAAATAGATCACAAACAAAACCCTATTTCGATTAACGATTGTATTGGATTTAGCCGTCAGGTTGAACACAATCTCGATCGAGAAGAAGAAGATTTTGAACTAGAAGTAACTTCTCCAGGACTTAGTCAACCCTTCAAAGTCCACCACCAGTATGTCAAAAACCTTGGAAAAGAGGTGAAAGTAATGCTAAATTCTAGCAAAACGCAGCAAGGAGTCCTAGAGGAAGTGAACGAAGAAGAAATCATGATTTCTTTCCAAACGAAAGAAAAAATTGAAGGAAAAAAGAAGAAACTAAAAGTAGACCACGAACTTAAAATTAAGTTTGAAGAGATAAAAGAAACAAAAATAATTGTAAAATTTAAATAATAACCAATGGATAGTATAAATTTAATTGA
>JBDMYC010000250.1:0-2823 GCA_039770535.1 Flavobacteriales bacterium | reverse complement strand
GCGTTTTCAGTTCGTGAGTCATGTTATTGATGAAATCATTCTTTATTTCTGACAATTGCTTTTGCTTATAAATGGTATTCACAGTGTAGTAAAAAGCATAAATCACAGTAAGAATCAATAGCAGAGAAATACTAAGCGTCAGGAACATTTTTCTGAAAATATACCCGTTTTTTTTGGGAAAGAATATGCTGATAAATAAATTGGTTCGCACCAGTCCACCAGCATTGAACATGACACTAATTCCAGTCGTTCTCAGTTCCGTATCGTATTTTGCAGTTGCGCTATCTTGTTCATACAGAGAAGCTTTATTTCCCGCATTGTATACACCAAATACGTATTCTGTATTTAGCCCTTTTTTCATCATTTCATTTTTGATTAAGGAATCAAGCTGCTTTTGTGATATTTTTTCAGAAATCTGTTGAAAAGGAGTATTATCGAGCATAGAACTGATTAACTGATTGAAATCAGACATATTCGGATTCAGAAGTTTTTGCCTTTGATAAAACTTCGCTTCTTGATTTTTTTCCACCACTTTTGGAATGAGCTGGATGGCATCTGCCAGAGAAGAACTGACCTCCTCGTCAAACTGCGATTTCCTCACTTCAATGGCGCTATTTATCCAGATCACTTGGACAATAATAAGTCCAATGATAGCCGAACTGATAAGTACAACAATGGTTTTGAGGTTAAGTTTCATAATGTAATATTATCGTAAAGTTAAAAATATTTCTAGGCCATTTTCCATTCGGATTGGTTTTTAACTTTCTTTAACAGGATGTAAATCCTACGAAAATCTTATATTTGTTTCTAAATTTGAAAAAAGAGATGGCAAAGGCAAATAATAACGTAACAGTTGATTCCTTGAACAAGATTGTGGCAAACACTAAAATTGTTGGGGATGTAGATTCACAAACTAATATTCGTGTAGATGGAATGATAAAAGGGACTCTACGAGTGAAGGGAAAACTAGTATTGGGAGAAAAGGGATTGATTGAAGGAGAAATTACTTGCGAAAGTGCAGAGATAGAAGGGACGATATCTGGAAACATCTCTGTTACCGGACTACTTTCTCTCAAAAGTACTTCAAGAATCACTGGAGACGTGACGACACAAAAATTATCCATGGAAGCTGGAGCAGAGCACAATGGACTCACATCAATGTCTACCTCAGTTGCCTCACTTCAAGCCTAATGGACAAAACACCACTTTACTTTTTATTTGTAGCTGCATTTTTTGGTGGCATCCTTTGTGACAGGTATATAGGAACAAGTTTTCCATATATTACTCTAATATTGCTGGCTATGGCAGGCATGATTTTTTATGTGGTTACAAAAAACTTGCCTAATGACGAAGAAAAATAAAGAGAACCCTTTTTTGATATATTCTGGCATGGGAATTCAAATGATTGTAATCATTGTGGCAGGAGTTTATTTAGGTAAATTTATTGATGAAAAAATGGAAAATGAAACGATTTGGTTCACACTTTTTTTTTCACTTTTGGCAGTAGGAATTGCCATTTACACAGCTTTGAAAGATTTAATTAACCCAAACAAATGAAAAAAAGCGTCTTCTTATTTTTAATTTTATTGCCATTTATGCATTTGGGAATTAACGAATTGTTACCAATGCCAGTTACCGCAGTAGGTATTATAATTGCTCATGTTTTTTTATTGGCATTGAGTGTAGCAGGCTATTTCGGCATTGTTTTTTTCGAATCTTTCAAAGAAAATTCTATTGGATTTTCTTTCCTTGCATTTTCTACGTTTAAAATGCTTTTTTCGGCAGGGTTTGTTTTAATTGCTGTTAAAAAATTTGGACTTGAAATTCCTTTTGCACTGCATTTTATGGTTATTTATTTTGTTTATTTAGCCTTAATTTCCGCCCTCATATACAGGTTGGTTTCTGAGAAAAATAAAGAAAAACAAGAAGTAAAAACAGAAGTAAAAACAGAAGTTTAACACTTGTTTTTTTTATATATAATAAAAGTTTATCTACATTTGCAAAAACTTACAGAATACTAAGCAATAATGTACAGAAAATTAAGCCTTTTATTACTACTTTTTTCAATCAGTGTTTTTTCTGCAAACGCAGAATCTACAGAGACTTCTGAGGAGTTATCACAAAACACAGAGAAGGAAGGTTACGATCCAGTACCAGCAATCATGCACCATATTTCTGACGCGCACGAATGGCATTTTTGGGATACGGAAGACGAAAATGGCGAAATTCATGCAGCATCTATTCCACTTCCTGTAATTTTATATACTGAAAAAGGACTTGTTTCATTCATGTCAAGTGAATTTCACCATGATGATGCCGCAAAAATTGTTGTGGAAAGGAAAGGACAAAAATTCGTAAAATATCACGGAAAAATATACTATGCTTCAGAGGAAGCACATCACGGAGCCTTTCTGAACCATACAGAAGAAAACGGAGAACACCTTGTAACTAACGCAAAACCAATGGATTTTTCCATTACAAAAAATGTAGCAGGAATGTTTTTGGCAATGATTATTATACTGTTAGTGTTTACTAGAGTAGCTCGCAGTTACAAAAAGAACGGAGGAGTACCTTCTGGGATTACGGGATGGATGGAGCCTTTAGTGATTTTTGTGAGAGATGAAATTGCTTTGCCAAATATTGGCGAGAAAAAACACAAAAAATTCACTCCTTTATTATTGTCTATATTTTTCTTTATTTGGGTGTTGAATTTATTAGGATTACTTCCTGGAGGAGCAAACGTAACAGGAAACATTGCAGTTACCCTGGTACTTGCAGCAATCACAATGATTGTAGTTGCAGTAAACGGAAACAAAGAATACT
>JBDMYC010000249.1:0-6208 GCA_039770535.1 Flavobacteriales bacterium | reverse complement strand
GTAGTTCTCCAGAAAACTGAGGGTTTAATTTTTTATCGAATAAACTATCCATCCGTTAGTTACTTTCTTGTTTTATTAATTTAATAGCCGCAGAATTGACACAATAGCGCAATCCACTTGGCTCTGGACCATCTGGAAAAACATGACCTTGGTGTGCATCACAGCTGTTGCATTGCACTTCCACTCTTATCATGCCGTGAGAAGTATCTTTGATGTACTTGATTGCATTTTCTTTTATGGGTTGCGTAAAACTAGGCCAGCCAGTTCCCGAACCAAATTTGATGGTAGAATCAAACAAAGGTGTATCGCAGCACGCACAAGTATAAATTCCTGCTTCGTGTGCTTCACAAAGTGCTCCTGTTCCGGCTCTTTCGGTTCCTCCCAATCGTGTGATTCGGAATTCTTCAGGAGTTAGAATTTCTTTCCACTCTGCTTCCGTTTTTTCTATTCTTACGTCTGGACTTGGTGTCCCGTGATTGGTAAACTTTATTACCGAATTCCAATTTAACATAGTCTGTATTTTTGTCTGAATTAACTCCCCATAAATTTATAATTTATTTTACTCATTAATTTAGTTGAGGAGCATAATTATAGACGAATTAGTGGAAGAAAATTTACAAACAGTGGAAATGGAGTGTGGTTGGTTTTATTGTAATGAATCAATTGGCTCTAATTTGTTGAAAATTTCAGAACTCAATAAGCTACCCCTTTTTATTTTTCTATTATCCAAAACAAGGACAAAAACTAATTCACAACCGTTTTCGATAGACATAAACAAGAACTTATTCAATGAGATTATAACTCATCTCTGGAGCTCTTTTACTAATTATGACCCTTCTTTGCAGGCGCTTTAATTTTATTTTTATCTATTTTTATTTAAATTGGATAATTTTGAGTGGCGATATGGATTAGGAATTGGCAATTAAAGTTTAATACTCATAAAACCAAAATTTTACTCAAAAAAAAAGCTTTCAAATTAATGAAAGCTTTTCTTTTTTTTTGTTGGCCCACTAGGGTTCGAACCTAGGCTCTTCTGCACCAAAAGCAGACGTGTTGCCAATTACACCATGGGCCATTCTCGTATTGAGAGTGCAAATATAAAACTTTAATAGATTAATTCAAATAATTTGAAAAATATTTTTACCCTTCGAAGGTAAATGACAATTGCCACATTCTGGTCCTTATTTTATCTAGGGGACTAGAGTAAAAATTATCGGTTTGTTCCAGCACATTATTTATCCCGAAATCAATTCGGAGATCGATTCCAAATTTGAAATATGCCAAGAAAAAATCTACTCCTCCTCCCAATGACCAAGCTATGTTGTGCCTTTTTAATTTGAGCACGTCATCATAATCAAAATCGTCTTTCACTGTTATGTTGGAGGAAAAATCGTAACCGTATTTACCTCCCAAGGTTCCGTAGAACGCAATGTTATTTATTCTGTCCGTCACAAATTTGAACTGGAGCGGAAACTCTAGATACACAGAACGCAATTTTTTCTGGAAAGTTTCTGTAGTATCGTTTATCCAAAATACATAATCCATGTTTCTGTCCTGAAAAGACAATAAAATGGCCGTCCTAAATTTTATGTTTTTGTGCAAAGAAACAGACCCAATTGGACCCACAGAAAATGAACCAATGGAATTGGGCGTCATAGAAATGAGCGAATCGCTGAAGGTATAATTTGGTTTTCGGGTTGGGATAATTGCAGATTGCGTGTATCCCAGCCAAAATCCCCAGTGGTATTTACTTTTGGTAAAATTGGGTAAATTAAGTGGCTTGTTCTGTGCCTTTAGTGCGGCAGAAAAAGCAATCAAAAGCCCAAGAATTACTATGATTTGTTTTCTATTCATTCCATTAATTTAGTAGCGACAAGGCACTTTTTATTCTTTTCATTGCCTCTAGCAAACTTTCTTTTGAAGCTGCATAGGAAACTCTAATTGTGGTACTTGAACCAAAGGCTTCGCCAGTTACTAACGCAACTCTTCCCTGCTCTAGTATAAATAAAGTAAGTTCTGACGCATTATTAATGGTTTTGCCTTCAAATGATTTGCCAAAAAAGGCACTCACATCAGGAAAGATGTAAAAAGCTCCTTTGGGATCGTTACAAACTACTCCTTCCATCTCACTAAATCCTTTGACTACTAATTCTTTTCTAGCTTCAAATTCATCTACCATGTAGCGCACTTTTTCTGGCGAATTGGAAAGTGCTTCAATTGCAGCTTTTTGCGAAACTGTAGAAGTTCCCGAAGTTATTTGCCCTTGTGCCTTGATACATGCATCTGCAAGCCATTGTGGCCCAGCAATATAACCCAGCCTCCATCCTGTCATAGCAAATCCTTTGGAAACTCCGTTTACAATTACAACTTGGTCTTTGATGTAATCAAATTGAGCAATGCTTTCGTGTTTTCCTCCAAAATTAATCAGTTCGTAAATCTCATCACTGATAATCGTGACAGCTGGATGTTTGGCTACTACTTTCGCCACAGCTTCTAATTCTTCTTTGGTAAAAACCGTTCCTGAGGGATTACAAGGAGAGCTGAAAATAACCAATTTGGTTTTATCAGTAATGGCATCTTCCAGGTCTTTGATATTAATCTTGAAATCAGTAGTAATGTCACTGTTAAGAACAACAGGAACTCCTTGAGCCATTTTAATTTGCTCGTAATAAGTTACCCAAAATGGAGCAAAAACTACAACTTCATCTCCTTCGTCTAATACGCTCAAAAAGATATTAGCGAGAGATTGCTTGGCTCCCGAAGAAACCACAATCTGGCTTGGGTTGTACGTCAAGTTATTGTCTCTTTTAAATTTGGTAGCAATGGCTTCTCTCAATTCCATGTAACCTGCCACTGGCGGATATTTACTGAAGTTATTCTCAATCGCTTCAATCGCAGCTTTTTTGATATACTCTGGCGTGTCAAAATCGGGTTCTCCCAAGCTGAGGCTGATGATATCAACTCCCTGTGCTTTTAGCTCTCTACTTTTTTGAGCCATCTCCAATGTGGCAGAAGGCTTCATGTTTTTTATTCTTTGTGCAATTTTCATTCTGCTATATGAATTTTCTTTCTAATAAGGCAATAAATTGAGCTACCGTGTCCGATTCCAAATCCCACTCAAACGAGTTTTCAATTTCTGAGGATAAATAAGCTTTTGCCTCTATCACTGTGTCGCACGCATTCAATTTGTCTATTGTGTTCTCAAAAGCTTCTTTGTCTCCAGAAAACAAGTCATTGGTGAACAAGAATCTTTGATTCAGTCCCATTCCTTTTTTCAGGTCTACGATTTTGCTTTTTGTTAATTTTTCGGCCAAAGACTCTGTTTTGTCGGGTGTAGAAGCATATTGTTCATTCACAGAAGATTTGGTTTCAATGCCGTCCCCTCCTATTTCATGTATTTCATCTAGCAAGTTTTTTTGATTAGGCGAAATCTCAACTCCAAGTTCTTTTTCTGGTTCAAAATTGAAAGAAAAACTAGCTTCTTCAACTTGTGTCACTTTTTTAATCTCTTCTTTGGCTTCTTTTTTTGGAGCTGTTGACACTTGTGGCTGTTCCGTTTTTTCCACTAAGGCTTTGTATCTCAAAATCGTTAACCTTTCGTAAATATCTCTGCTATTCTCTAGCATTTCTGATATTTCTTTCAGGTTTAACTTGCCTTTCTCTAGTTTTCCAGCTTTTTTGTTCAAGTTCTTTGCCAACTCAACCAAGCTCAAATAATTTTCTTTGCTCATAGTTTCTTTCGTCAATTTATCTCAATGCAAATTTAGTTGTTCCCACCAAAGTATTTTCTGTGTAGATTTCTACTTTAAAATCACCCTCAGGCAACCTATCCATTGCTTTTTCATAGAAAATACAAAGATCTACCGCATTGTTTTGGTAATCGATAGTTCTAGAAATACTAACTTCTATTGGATTTTCCTCTACTTCTATTTGGCTGCTTTTGGTATTAATCAAGACTTTTCCTTCGGGAGAAATTACTCGCATATAAAAAGTTTTACTTCCTTGTTCTGCTATGGCATTTTGTACAATAGTAAAGCAACTGCGCACTTGATCTGCTCTTCTTGAACGAGTTGTCTCCGTAAAACTTCCACTATTTCTTACTCTAATCGCTTCTGCTTTGAGGTTAATAATTCTCAGTTTAGATCCTTTTTCAATCGTTTTTGAAAGGTTTTCTGTTTCTGTTTTCAAATTATCTCTTTCGCCAGATACTTTGGTAATCGTCTTGTCTTTAACCTTGATAGTTGCTTGCAATTCTTTGTTCAATGTATTGAGCGAATCTACTTTATACACGTAATTTTTCATTACGTTTCTCAAAGTTTGAGCTTCTTTTTTCATCTTATACAATTCTCTTGCTGTGTACTTTCTTCTTTTTTCAGAATCGTTTAATTCTGTGAGTAACAAAGTAACTTTCTGCTTTTGAATTTCTATGCTGTCGTTTAGCTCTTGGTTATTTGTATTAACTGCACTGTAATCGTCCAAAAGATTAGACAAAGACGAAGAAATATCTTCCTCCATCAGGGCGTTTAGACCTTTTCCTTCCATCATGCTATTCATCTCAGTCATTTCTGCCTGTAGCAATTTATTCTCTTGTGCTTTGGTATTGAGTTCATACCCTAAAAAAGCGGATAGAAGTCCAAGAATGACTAGTCCTGTAACTAGCAGTGGTGTTTTATTTTTCATAAAATATGATTGTTAGTGTAAAAATATGTATTTTAAGAGGCATTAACGATTAAAACGTCAAAAAAATTGGGTGTTATTTCTCATTTATTGAAAATCAGTTTTCCAAACAACTGTGTCACTTGTGGCAATTCTTTGTTGCAAAATGAAAAAGTCTTGTGCTCCAATTGTTTTTTTTATATTCCAAAAGGGGAAGCCAATATTGGGACGAATAACGAAATATGTTCATTATTAAGAGTTTCTGAAGAAATAATTGGTGCTAGTCATTTGTTTACTTTTGACCGAGAAGGGAAAACTCAAAAACTGCTGCATGAATTAAAATACAGTTCCAACTTGCCATTGGGCACTTATTTGGGCGAACAAATGGGTGTAGATTTCAAAAAGCAATTGCAGGGAATACACTTTATTATTCCAGTTCCTCTTCACAACAAAAAGATGCACGAACGGGGATACAATCAAAGTGAAATTCTTTGCCGAGGAATAAACAAGGTGATTAAGAAGCAAATTTCTACGGATAATTTGGTGCGGGTAAAATATACGGAGACACAAACCAAGAAAAACAAACAACAAAGAATTGAAAACATAAAAAATGCGTTTGCCTTGAAAAATGTAACTGAATTTAAAGGAAAAACTGTTTTGCTTGTGGATGACGTAATCACCACTGGATCAACACTCATGGAATGCATTGAAAGTTTAAAAAGGGCGGAAGGAATTCAAATTATTGTTCTTGTGTTAGCAAAAGCAAATTATTAGATTTCATAAAGCTCATCAAAATCAAGCATGTCTTCTCCATGTTTTTCTACATAATCTTCCATCACTATATAGGTTCTTTTCACACCATATAACCTAGAAAAAAGGACTTCGAATTTCACGTCTTCGCTTACAATCATTACTATTTCTGCATAATCTGAATGCTTGGGTGATTGCAGGCTGTGTTCGCAATGTGGACAAGAAAAATCTACTTTTTCTCTGTCTTTGAATACGTGACTATAATCGTAATAAAATTCATAATTGCCCAAACTTGGATCTAGGTAAATAGAACGCATCTTCCCGTCCTCATTTTTTGTGTGAAATTCAATTCCTTCTTTGGCTCTCAAATTTTCTTCACAATGTGGACAGTGATATTCGTAACTCCCTATTTCTTCTAATAATCCCATAATTGTCATTTAAAATACAGAAAATTAATAACATTTCCTATCATTTATGTCTAAAAAGAGACAAATGAGAAAGAAAAATCAAAAAAAATAAATTCCACTATCCTATTAAATATGTTGTATATTTGTACAAAGAAAGTTCTTAAAACATATTGACTCACACATCCGTTATATAAACTTAACATTTTATACATTGGAGACCAACTTCGAATAATGATGGCGGGCCACAACCAATTTTATTGGTTTGCTTTATTGCAATACAGTGGATTACAGATCTAGACGAGCATCTTCAACCATTTCTACAGAAGTTTATAAAACTTCGTGTGAGTCTTTTTTCATTTTATTTTGAACCTTTGAAACACTTCCGTGTACAGAGG
>JBDMYC010000248.1:0-11380 GCA_039770535.1 Flavobacteriales bacterium | reverse complement strand
CAAGGAGACCTTTACGAAATGCCAATCGAAAGAAAAGCACCAGGTGTAATTTACAGACAGCCGGTTACTGAGCCGTTACAAACTGGAATTAAAGCAATTGATGCTATGATTCCTGTTGGAAGAGGACAAAGAGAGTTAATCATTGGAGATAAGCAAACAGGAAAAACTACTGTAGCGATTGATACAATCATTAACCAAAAAGAATTTTATGACAAAGGTGAACCTGTATATTGCGTATATGTTGCAGTAGGACAAAAAGCTTCTACAGTAGCAGGAATCGTAAATAAATTGGAAGAAGCAGGAGCAATGGCTTACACAACTATTGTGGCAGCAAATGCATCTGATCCAGCACCACTTCAATATTATGCACCATTTACAGGAGCAGCAGTAGCAGAGTTTTTCAGAGATACTGGAAGACCAGCATTAATTGTTTATGATGATTTATCTAAACAAGCAGTTGCTTACCGTGAAGTTTCTCTTCTTTTGAGAAGACCACCAGGACGTGAAGCATATCCAGGAGATGTATTCTTCTTGCACTCAAGATTATTAGAGAGAGCTGCAAAAGTTATCGAAATTGATGAGATTGCAAAAGACATGAATGATTTACCAGAATCTATGAAAGGAATGGTAAAAGGTGGAGGTTCTATTACTGCATTACCAATTATTGAAACTCAGGCAGGAGATGTATCTGCTTACATTCCAACAAACGTAATTTCTATTACGGATGGTCAAATTTTCTTGGAGCAAGATTTATTTAACTCGGGAGTAAGACCTGCAATTAACGTAGGAATTTCTGTATCAAGAGTAGGAGGAAATGCACAAATTAAGTCAATGAAAAAAGTGGCTGGTACATTGAAACTAGATCAAGCACAATACAGAGAGCTAGAAGCATTTGCTAAGTTTGGATCTGACCTTGATGCAAGTACAAAAGCAGTATTGGACAAAGGAGCAAGAAACGTGGAGTTATTGAAACAAAACGAAGGTTCTCCATTATCTGTAGAGCACCAAATTGCTGTTCTTTATGTTGGAACTAAAGGTTTAATTGGAAATGTTCCAGTGAACAAAGTAAAACAATTTGAAGAAGAGTATATTGCTTATTTGGAAGCTAAACACAGAGATACATTGGATACGTTACAATCTGGTAAATACACAGATGAAGCGACAGATGTATTGACAGCAGTAGCAGCTGAGCTGAGCGCTAAGTACTAAGTTCTCGATACATTTCATACCGTGAAAAACGGCACGAAACACTCGAACTGACAAGATGAATAGTTAAAAAAGAACATAGAGAAAAGAACATAGAAGAAAGAAGTTGATTGCTAAAGTATTCAACTTCTGACTTCCAACTTCTGACTTCCAACTTCTATAAAAATGGCAAACTTAAAAGAAATACGAAATAGGATTACCTCGGTAAACTCTACTATGCAGATTACTTCTGCAATGAAGATGGTATCGGCAGCTAAGCTTAAAAGAGCACAAGATGCAGTTACACAATTATTACCGTATGCCAATAAACTTCAAGAGATTCAAATTAACTTAAGTGCAAGTTTGGATAGTTCGGAAGGTATTTATTCTCAAGAAAGAGAGGTTAAAAATGTACTATTTATAGCAGTTACATCTAACAGAGGATTGTGTGGAGGTTTCAACAATAATGTGATCAAAAGAGTAAAAGTTCTTGCTGATGACTACCAAGGAGCTAACGTTCATTTTTTAGCAATTGGTAAAAAAGCACAAGAGTTTTCCAATAAGAATTATATTGAGACAAATCTATCTGAAATTCCAACTGATTTAGAAGAGATTTATAATAACCTAAACTTCGCTTCAGTATCTGAAGTATCGGAATTGGTTATGAAATTGTACAGAGAAGAAAAAGTGGATAAAGTAGTCTTGGTCTACAATCACTTCGTGAATGCAGGAAATCAAAAAGTATTGACAGAACAGTTTTTACCAATTGAGTCGATAGAAGAAGATGAAAATGCAATCAATAATGCAGATTACATCTTTACACCTTCTAAAGAGAGAATAATTGAAGACATTGTACCTAAATCACTTAAAATACAATTGTACAAAGCAGTATTGGATTCTAATGCTGGTGAACACGGAGCAAGAATGACTGCCATGCACAAAGCAACTGATAATGCGGGTGATATGTTATTCGACTTGAAACTTACTTACAACAAAGCAAGACAAGCAGCCATTACTAACGAGATCCTTGAGATTGTTGGTGGAGCTGAGGCATTGAATAGCTAGGACTAAAATAATTATAGTTTGAAAAGCATCTTATGAAAATAAGGTGCTTTTTTTCTGCCCTAAACTATTTTTATTGTCATTCCCGCGCAGGCGGGAATCTTAACACGAAAATGTTTTGAGGTAAAAAGTATTTGAGAGGTGCAATGAATAAGATTCCCTTTTCAAGGGAATGACAGATGGAGGATTAAAAATCGAAAATCCAAGCTTCGGTTTTGCTCGAGTACTGTAGGTAAGGGCCATCAAAACCTACTGGGTAGACAAGTTTATATTTATTAGAATCAAATTTTAGATATTCAGGGCTCCATTCATTTTCCATTTGTTTTGGCATAAGTGGCTTCAAATTTTTCCAATCATTAGTTTCAGGAAGGTATCCAGCAGAATCTTTGAATCTTTGAATTTTCAGAATATATTCCTCACCTATCTTAATTTCAGAATAGTACCTTATTGAAAAAGGAAGGTTGCAATATCCTAAAACGAGTATTGAAAATGCAATTGATATTAATAGTGCCTTTTTCATTGTAATAACTTAGGTCTTTTATTAACAGTATTTAAGAAATGCCAAAATTTTCTTGATTCTGCAGGACATAAATTTCTCCCCTTTTCACTCATTTCTCGGTAGATATATTTTTTGTTTTTAGGGTTGTAGTAGTCAAGATTAATTCCAATTTCGGTCAGGCATTTTTGTGTTTCTTTAATGTGAGTTTCGTTATGGTTTATTTCATAAAATTTCATACAATCACAAATTTCCTTTGCTTTTTTACTGTCAGTTGAACAGCCAAAAACTGTTAGAATAAGGCTTGATAAGATGATATTTTTCATAAAATAAGTTTATATCTCCCAAGTTTCAGCCACTTCCCAATTAGACCTTATTTCTATTGGTACTTCAAAAAACAAAACAGATTCAGGTTTTAGCTTTTTATAATAATCTCCTGTATCCCATTTTCCGTTTTTGTTAGCGTCTTTTATGGCTTTTACTTTGTATTTACCTGGAGCTAATTTTTCAAAAGAAATATTAGAAGTGCCGATTGAGCTTTTTTCTCTCAATACTTTTCCTTCCTCATTCATAAGCTGAACAATGTAGGAAGAAGAATCTTTTGCTTTTAGTTTCAGAGTAAAAATCCCGTAATAATCGGCCTCTCGAATCGTAATGAAACCATTGAGCGTATCGCTTGTTGCATACCCAAAAATATCTTGAAAAGCAATGGGTAGAAATTGGTATTTGTAATTCACCTCTTGCTTCTTTTTAAAATAAACAGAAAGCGTTCTTCCGCTCATTTTAAAGCTATCTGTGGCAAGTTGGATGCTATCATTGAACAACTTGATCAAAGAGCTGTCAAAGCTTGAAATTGGTCTGTCAAAAGTTATAATGATAGGGTCTGAAACTTCAATAGTTTTTGTGATTGATTCAGTACGAAGTCCCGTATCTTTTTTTGGTTTTACGAATTCGTATAATTTGTATCGGATAGTTGCCGTATCCAGTTTTATGTTAAGTTCGTTTTTTTTGTTTGCAATTTCAGGCTTCCACACAATGAGCGAATCTCTGTTCACCCCGTATTCCAGAGAATGAAAGGAAATTGGGTTGCCATTGGTATCCATAATCAAAACGGTATCGGCAGGCCGAGTAAATACAAAGCTCAATTTACCAGGAAAAGAGTATTTTTTTGTTTCTATACTTTGCTTTTTATAGTCTCTTTCAAATACTGAAATAGAAATCCCAAATTGTGAATTGGTGTCTGCCAAATTCAACAAACCATCCAAAGAACCGATCATTTCATTGGGCAAATCGTATTTAAAATTTCTGTTTTTGTCTTCCAAAGCGGCCATTTTATACTTTCCTGCTTTGATATAGTTTATGCTGAATCGCCCATCTTCGCCTGTCATTGCGTAATAAACAGGTTTGGATCTGGAGACAACAGAATCAGAGAAATCTTCATATAACATTACCATTATTTCTTTTTTCGGTTCGCCCGAAAAAGCATCTAACACAATTCCCCCAGTGGACATAGAATCTAAAAAATCTCCCGTAGAAAAAACATACTTAAAATCTGTAATTTTATTTCCAGCATTGAAGTCTGAGATTGCATCTCCAAAATTGATTGTGTAGGTTGTGTTCTCTTTTAGTGTATTTTTGAGAAGAATAGTGAGTGTTTTTCCACTTGTCAAAAACTCAGGATCTTCAGCAAGACTGGGCGAGAAAAATACATTTGCTGTAGGATTTTTGACCACAAAATATTCATCAAAAGTCAAACTAATTTTGTTACCCACAAAATTGGTAGAATAGTTTGCAGGAAACGTTCCCACAGAATCTAGTTTTGGCGGAGCCTCATCTACAGGACCTCCTGTAGGTGCAACTATTTGCGCACAACTTTGCAAGAGTGCAATCGCAATCAAAACGGCTGTATAGTATATAAATCTCATTTTCTATTTTAGAATGTTATTTCATTCATTAACAAAGACAAATATTTTTCATCTATTTCATCAAAGGTATCTAAATCTGAGCTATCCAAATCTAGAACTGCCACTACTTCTTTATTTCTATGCAAAGGAATCACAATTTCTGATTGAGAAAGCGAACTGCAGGTAATATGACCATTAAATTTTGTCACATCTGGCACAATCAAAGTTTTTCCTGTTTCCCAAGAAACTCCGCAGACTCCTTTTCCTTTGCGAATTCTTGTGCAAGCCACAGGACCCTGAAACGGTCCAAGAACCAATTCATTGTCTTTTACTAAATAAAATCCCACCCAAAGGTAATTGAAAGCCTCCTTGATTCCTGCGGCAATATTCGCCAAGTTCGCAATTAAATCCTCTTCGCCAGTGATTAATGCCTTTAATTGCGGGATTAATTCTTGGTACTTTTCTTCTTTCGAAGTTTTTGTAAGTATTAAATCTTCTGCCATAATTAGTAGTTAGAGTACCCAAAAGCATCCATCATTTTATTGAAAATTTCGGTATTGTCGTAAATTCCTCCAAAAGCTTCAGCTCCTTTTCCATAAGCAAAAACAGGAATCATGGCTGCACTGTGATGTTTGGTTGAGAATCCACCTTTTAGGTTTGTACCGTCTTTGTTTCCGTCAATAATTGCATAACCACCCGTTTCATGATCAGCAGTAATAATGACTAGAGTTTCGCCATCAAGCTTTGCGAAATCTAGTACCTTTTGAACTGCATTATCAAAATCTTTCACTTCATTGATAATATACTCTGAATCGTTATTGTGTCCACCCCAATCTATTTGGGATCCTTCTACCATCATAAAAAAGCCATTTGTGTCTTTTTTTAAAACCTCTAACGCTTTTTCTGTAGCCAAAGGCAAAATAGGACCTCTTGATGGATGCTCATCTCCAGCTGTGAAAATTAATTTTCCTGGTTGTCGTGGAGAATACAAGTAGACAAGTTTTTCAATATTTTCTGTATTTAATCCTTCAGTCATGGTATCTAGAACTGTGTAATTTTTTTCTTCCAGTTCAGTCAATAAGTTTCTTCCGTCTTTTCTATTTTCAAAATAATGCTTTCCTCCACCAATCAAAACTTCTACCCCTGAATTCATAAACTGTGCTGAAATGGGGCCGTTCGCATCATATCTTTTTGGGTAATGTGCATAAAAACAAGCAGGGGTTGCGTGAGTGACCGTGCTTGTTGCAATTATTCCGGTTGCTTTGTTGTGTTCTTCAGCATATTCCACAAAAGTTTTGTAATCAGAACTATCGCTCATTGCTTGCGAAATCATTCCGTTTTTTGTCTTTTTTCCTGTAGCAAATGCAGTTGCGCCAGCAGCAGAATCAGTAATCAGTTTGTTTTTAGAATCCGTTTTGATGAGTCCAATCACCTTGCATCTTTCTAGATTCAGGTAATTATTATTGGAATACATCCCAGCTGTTATTTGAGAAATCCCCATTCCATCCCCAATCATCAAAATGATATTTTTGGGCAATGATTTTAGGTTCTCAGTGCTTTTAATTTCTCCATCTTTCAGTTCAGTTTTCTTGTTCAATTCACATGAATTGGTAAAAAACAAGAGTAAAATGAGAATTAGGTGTGTTGGCTTCATATCTGTTGATTTTGAATAGCCCAAAGATAACCTTAAGAGCTAAATAATTGCGATCAGGATGAAAAAACTATCGCGAACTCTTTATTTTTTAACAATTTTATTTCGTGAAAACCGTTTGAAAACAATTATCTTTCGTCCAATCAAAAAAAGCATTTTTATCCAAACATTGATTTATGAGAAATTACCTAGTAGCAGTTTGTTCTTTTTTTTTAGTGGTTCCAAGTATTAGCCAAGTAGCTACTCTTTCTGGTTTCATATCCGATAAAGCCTCAGGTGAAAAACTGATTGGAGCAACAATCATTGAAGTAGAATCCAAGAAAGGAACTTCTGCCAATTTATATGGTTTTTACAGCCTCACCATTCCGCAGGGAGAAGTTACAGTCCGTTTTTCTTATGTGGGCTATAAAACTGTGGTAAAAAAAATAAAACTTGACTCCAATTACAAATTAAACATTGAGCTTGAATCTAGCGCAACTCTCAAGGAATTTGAAGTGGTAGCCTCTCAAAGTGAAAAAATTCAGGAAAAGACTCAAATGAGTTCAGTAGATATTTCAATGGAAAAGGTGAAATCTTTGCCTGTATTTTTGGGAGAGCAAGATATCATGAAAACTATTCAACTATTGCCAGGAGTTCAATCTGGAAGTGAGGGTTCAAGTGGATTGTACGTGAGAGGTGGAGGACCTGATCAAAATTTAATTTTATTGGATGGAGTTCCAGTTTACAATGCTTCACACCTTTTCGGGTTTTTCTCTGTTTTCAATGCTGATGCTATTAACTCGGTACAATTAATTAAAGGAGGATTTCCTGCACGTTACGGAGGACGATTATCATCTGTGATTGATATCCGGATGAAAGAGGGAAACCAAAAAGAATTTCATGGCGAAGGATCAATTGGGTTGATTTCTTCAAAACTATCGCTCGAGGGACCAATTATTAAGGATAAAACATCTTTTATTATCTCAGCCAGAAGAACATACATTGATTTTTTGGCTCGTCCACTGTTGGAATCCGCAGCAGATGGAGAAGCAACAGGTGGGTATTATTTTTATGATGTAAATGCAAAAGTTAATCATAAGTTTAGCGAGACAAGTAGACTTTATTTAAGTGCTTATTTTGGAGATGATAAATTTTCGGCTTCCACCTCAGATTCTTACCTCGAGAACGGAGTGGAGGATGTCTATGACAGTGAAAACTCACTGAAATGGGGAAATGTGATTACAGCCTTAAGATGGAACAAAATTATCAATGACAAACTGTTTAGCAATACAACTCTTCGATATAGCAGATATCGGTTCAATGTTGGATTTTCAGAAAAAACGACCACAAAAGATAATTCTGGAACAGAAACAAGTGAATTCAAGTTCGATTATTTTTCTGGAATAGAAGACTGGGCAGGAAACATTGATTTTGATTATGTACCCAATCCAAATCATTACATCAAATTTGGGATAGGGGATACTTACCATACCTTTCGCCCGGGAGTAAATCAGTTTGAAATTAACGAAGACAATACCAATCTCGACACTACTTTTGGCTCTCAAAATCAGTTTGCCCATGAGGCAAATGCTTATATCGAAGATGATTTTAAAATTGGAGAACTTTTCAAATTCAATGTTGGCCTGCACGCGAGTGCCTTTATTGTTAACAAAAAGACTTATTTTTCTCTTCAGCCAAGATTCTCGGGGAGGTATTTGTTGGATGAAACAATGAGTATCAAAGCATCTTACGCAAGAATGGCGCAATTTCTTCACCTGTTGACCAATACATCTATTGGGTTGCCAACTGACTTATGGGTTCCTGCAACTGATAGAATCGCACCTCAGACCTCGGATCAGATTGCGATTGGGGTTGCAAAAACGCTCAAAAAAGAATACGAAGTGAGTGTGGAAGGTTATTACAAATGGATGGATAATTTGATAGAATACAAAGATGGCGCTTCTTTCTTTGGTAGCAACAAAGATTGGCAAGACAAAGTAGAGTCAGGAAAGGGTTGGAGTTATGGAGGAGAGTTTTTGATTGAGAAAAAATTAGGAAGAACAACAGGATGGATTGGCTATACGCTTTCCTGGACAAATCGCCAATTTGAGGAGATTAATTTTGGGGAGGTGTTTCCATATAAATACGACAGGAGACACGATATTGGTCTTGCTGTCACACACAAATTTGACACCTACAAAGACAGTAAAGGACGAGATAAATGGATTGACGTGGGCTTGGTTTTTGTGTATGGAACAGGAAACGCAACAACTCTTGGCCTAGAGAGGTATAGGTCATTCCCTTCGGGATTTGGGGGAGAAGAAGTAGTGCATATTGACGGAAGGAATAATTACAGGATGCCTAATTACCACAGGTTGGATGTGGGAGTTAACATCCACAAAAAGAAAAAAAGAGGAGAACAGACATGGAGTTTTGGCTTGTATAACGCTTACAGCAGGCAAAATCCCTTCTTCTTATATTTTGGATTTGAGAACAACCAAAGAGTATTGAAACAGATAAGTTTGTTCCCAATTTTGCCTTCGTTTAGTTATAATTTTAAATTTTAAGTATGAAAAAGATATTCATAATTACATTGTTATCTGCTAGTTTTTTCTCTTGCGAAAAGACACTAGAGCTTGATGCCGACACAAAAACTTCGAAGCTGGTAGTTAATTCCCTTTTCAATGAAAAGCAAGAATGGCGCATTGAAGTGAGCAAAAGCTTGAGTGTGTTGGATGAGGGTAATCTCGAATTTATTGATAATGCTGTTGTCAATATTTTTGATAAAAATAACAACCTGTTGGAGCAAATCCCCTATTCTTTTGGATACTACGAATCTGCAATTGGCCTTAAACCAATAGCCGGAGAAAATTACAACATAGCAGTTGCTGTGCCAGATTTTGCGACTGTCACTGCCGAAGATTTCTGTCCAAGAGAAGTTCCCATTCTGACTGTAGATACTTCTTCTGCTACTAATTCTTTTGGCGAAAAAGAACTTGTTGCCACTATCAGGTTTCAAGATCCTGCTGCCGAAGATAATTTTTATGGATTAGAAGTGGACCTAGATGTTTTTCAAATAACTTACAATAATGGTACAGGAGTTTTTGACACGGCTTTTATCGATAGAGAAATTGCGTATTTGTCCTCTGCAAACCCAATACTTGACAATGGTGGAGCAGATAGTTATGCGCAAACTCTCACTTTCAATGACGCAGTTATAAATGGGCAATCCAGCTCCATTCGTGTTTCTTTTTCCCCTGGACTAGAAGGGTCAAACTATTTTTACAAAAAAACTGCGAGACTGATTTCTTATTCTGAAGCAACTTATAATTACATCAAGTCTATTGATGCCTATCGAAATGCAGAGGGAAATCCTTTTGCTGAGCCAGTTCAGGTATTTAGCAACATAGAAAAGGGTTTTGGAATTTTTGGAGGAAGAACTATTTCTGGATTTGACTTTTAATTGAAAACAGTTTCTAAAACCTGTAAAGATTTCAAATCACGCATGTCTGTGTGGTACTTGTAATAAGAAACCACAACTTGAAGCATTCTTTTTCTTGTTTTGTTATCAAAACCAGTAAGAGATTGCAGCCCAAAGGCTGTATTGTATAAAGATTTAAAATCAAGTGTTTCTATTTTGTCTAGGAAATTGGAGTGGACCGGAAGAATGTTTGTTAGCTCTCCTTCTTCCAAATCAAAGTAGAGGTCATCAGAATCCATGCTAGGTTCAAAACCTAAAAATTGAGTGAGTTGAATTAAAAAAATTAGATGAAAATCCATGGATAATTCTTCGTTTTCCAGTTTCATTAGGCTGTTTTCTAGAAATTGAAACTTAGCCAAATTTTGTTGCTCTTCCTGAATCACTTGATTCAATATTTCATTGATAAAAAGTAGGATGTTGGATTTGAAAATATCTTGATAGATAGATCTGAATGGAACTACTAATTCATAATCTTTGATGTTTTGGATGTTTTTTTTCGGATTATTATAAGCAGTGATGTTTATGATAGAAAGCGGTAAATACAAATTTCTGGCTTTTTTCGAAACCCGTCCAAAGTATGATTTCACACCAAATTCCTGGGTGTACATTTTTACAATCACCCCATTACCTTGCAGTGCAGTTTTTTTTAAGATGATTGCTTTTGTTTTGTCAAACATGGGTTTTCTTTGAAATTTGAAAATAGCGGTAACTAATAATTCCTAAAACTAAACCTGATAGCATAACAAGCCAAATATTTATAGATTCTGGATTTTCTGTAGATGAGTTTTCTTGCTGCGCAGCAACCAGAATACTGATTAGATTATGCAGAAAGTGAGCTAGAATTGGAATCCACAAATTACGTGACCAAATGAATAAATATCCAAGCATAATTCCCATAAAAAAACGAGGAAGAAATGTGAGAAATTGCATGTGAATGGCGCTAAAAATAATTGCTGTAATCACAATTCCAATCCAGTTTTTTTTGCTCCATTTGATAAATATTTTTTGAAGAACGCCTCTGAAAAAAAGTTCCTCGCCAAGAGCTGGCAAAACAGCCATCAGTAAAATTGTTGCCAAAAAATAACCTGACCCCGAGTAAGAAATAATAAACTCAATGAGTGCGTTTGCTTCATTTTCCATGGTATGAAAAACTTCTGGCAAATTCAATTTCATGTTGAGGTCGCCCAAAAATCCAACTACAAGCAATCCTGATAAAGCAAAAAAAGGTAGTAATACAAGAAATGGGATTTCTGGTTTTTTATTGAGTGCCAAATATTCTGAAGGAGTAGGGCTACTTAATTTAGAAAATAAAATACTTGACAACACAAACATGCCAAGACTATTGAGTGCCATCAGCACAAAGAATATCCAGAAACCATTTTCATTTTCCATTATCAATTCTGATGAATTGGGAGCTGAGAGGTCTGAAAAATCAAATCCAAAGGCAGTATTGAGAACCAAAACACCTAATAATTGAAAGATTAAACCACTGACTAACATTATAAATAGCAGAATAATGAGTTGTAATCCGTATTTTCCTTTGGTAAAATCTAAGACCATAGTTTCAAAGGTATTATATTTGCATTGAAATAAAACAGAATTTTATAAACTTTGGTAAAAAT
>JBDMYC010000247.1:0-17313 GCA_039770535.1 Flavobacteriales bacterium | reverse complement strand
TATGTCTTCGTTCATCAATGCTGAATTTGTATCAAAACCTGATGATCTGGCATCTAATTCTCCACTAATATTCCAATCGAAATCAGTTTCATTAGTTTCAATTTTAAACGTATTTGTTTTAGTCCAAACATTTGATTTTCCCACTAAATACTTTCCTTTTACTCCAATGTTAAGCTTTTCATTTATTTCTCTTTGCCATCCCAAAGCAAATTCACGATAGTGTGAAAAATTAACTCCAGTATTCTTCAGGTCAATTACTCCGCCATGATGATCAAAATCTGCATTCCCGTACAAAGGAAATTCTAAAAACCCTCTAGAAAAATTTACTCTAGAAAACACATTTTCTGTAATATTAAAACTGAAGTAATTTTTTTTGACTTTGAACCCGAAAGAGAGAAGATCAATTTTTGAATTAACCCCAATGTAATTGTTGTTTCTTATTTTAGATTTAAAATTATCAACTGCCAAAGTGGTTGTGTTTCCGTTTACCTCAAACAAATTATTGGGCGTGAATGTGGTATTAATGTGATTAACATAAATAGATGAAATCGTAGGCAAACCAATATTCAGGGAGGAATTCGGCCTAAAAGCAGGATTTAGATATTGCCTTTGTGGTACATTTTCCATGTAATAAAGCGTCAAATCTTGCTGGGCAAAAACAGATAAATTACCTACCAACAGCACAAAATATAATAGTTTTTTAATCGTTTTCATATTGGAAGTTTATTTTATAACCACATTTAAATCTAGTTTCGCAGAGACTTTTATATCGATATAATCTTCTGGGAAGATTTTAACGTACTTCATCAAAGCTGCGTCCACAGTATTGATACTTGCTTTGAAAATTATTTTTTCAGAACCAGCTTGAATCAGCTTCACATATTTAGCTTGAGTCATGATAATATCCAATGTGTTATTCTCGGCAGATATTGCTTTCCCGTAATTTGGATCAGTTACAGGTACAGAAAAATTAACGGTAGCACCATTCAAAATCATTTGAGTTCCTGCATCAAATAAGGAGTCAATAATTCCATTCAAATTATCTGCAAAGTAAACCTGAAGTCCAGCTTCAATCGGCAATCTGTTTGTCACGTTCAAGCGTAGTGTGATTTTGTCTATGTTTTCCGCATCTTGTTCGCTTATTCCAAAAACATCTTCAATATCTGAATTATTGGTGTCGCTCAAGGCAAAATCACTTCCATATAAATCCAAAGGAATGACCAGTTTTGACTGAGCCTCTATTTTAGAGTTTTGGGTGATGAAATTTTGCGTAAAACCTGATGGATTAAACTGAAAACGAGTAGCAAAAGCAAATTTACTCGGTTTTTCATTCATCAATTGTGAAATAGAAGGTGAAGTATTCGAATTATCAATAAGATGTGATGTAATGGTAGAATCTCCAATACTAGCTGCTGCAACAATTGTTGGTATTGCTGTTAATCCTGGTCCTGCTATATTTTGAATAATTGTGTTTTCTGGTGCAGAAACCGAGGTGAAATCTGCGTCTATATCTACTCCAGTGGTGTTGATGATTGTAAATTCCATCCTAGGATTTGCAAAACTCAAGGTTCCACCAAATAGGTTTCCAAACAAATCAAATTCAACCGTGTCATTATCAGTCTTTACTGTATTTCCAAAATAACCAAATGCTCTATCCACTCTATTCAAGCCTAAGCTAAAATTAAAGTCAATTGATTCAGTTCCTGTAACAGGGGTTGCTCCTCTTGTTATGGCTACCGAATAATTAAATCGCACAGTATTGGTGGCTGTGCCTGCATCAGTCAAATCAACTGTGTATCCGTCAATCGAAGCACTTAGTGTAGCTGAAACCGGAACAGTCCCAGAATAAGTTAATGGGATAACTGCTGAAAATGGAATTCCGTTTCTTACTAAAGATGGAATCGTGAGTGTGACTGAAGTTGTGTGAGCAAATCCAGAACTTAGTGCAATGTTAAGGTTTCCGTTTTGAACAATAATTGAATCCAGCAATTCAGGACCAGGGACAGTAATTGCAGCTGTATTTGAAGCAGAAAAAGTGGCTGATGTCCCCAATGCTGAGGCATTAAATGTTGAAACCGTTCCAGATGGCATCCCAACACTTGTGTTAAAAGCTTGACTATTTACTTGATAAATGTCAGAAAACCCAACTCTAAAAGCTTCACTTAAGTATGAGAACTCCAAAATTCCTGTTGTTGGATTAACTTCTAAAAATCGATTCCCACTTTCGTTTATTCTGCCTACTTGCAGCCTTGCTGAGGCAACAGGAAGTGCAAAACTCGGATTGAAAGTATCAGAATTTATATTACTAAGGTTTAATTCTTCTTTCACACAGCCTGCTAACAAGAGAATTGAAAAAAGTGATAAAAAAGTCTGTTTCATAGGTTTGGATTTTTTCTTTGAAAACGATAATACGCGCTTGGATAAATATATCTGCAGTTTTTCGTTTTAGAATTCAGCAACTTACGAATATAACAACATTTTTTCGGTTAGCTCAAAGCTAAAAAAATTAATATCTAAACCATAAACAAAAAAAAGTCTGTTTTGTTATGCATGCATAACAAATTATTCCTATATTCGTTCATATGAAAATGAAACCAGAAGATACAATCGACTTTAATATAAGGTCTACTTGGCACAAAATATCGAGAATGTACAACATTCAGGCGGCAGAGCATGGCGTGAGTATGGCTACTGGTATGGTTTTATTAAACATAGACTTAAAAGAAGGAACACCTTCTACCAGTCTTGGTCCTAAAATGGGAATGGAATCCAGAAGTTTGACAAGAACTCTTAAAAATTTGGAGGAAGAAAAAATTATTTATCGCCAACCTGATAAAAAAGACAAAAGAATGGTTCGTATTTTCTTAACTGAATTAGGAATAGAAAAACGAAACCTATCGAGAGAAAAAGTAATACAATTTAATACTCACTTAAGAAACAACATAAAAGAAAAAGACCTAGAAGTTTTTTTTAAAGTTATGGGAGGCATAAATGAGTTAATAGATGAAAACGACATATTTAATTAATTATGAAAAGAAACATTAAAAGAGTAGCTGTAATTGGTTCTGGAGTGATGGGTTCCCGAATTGCTTGCCATTTTGCCAATGTAGGATTGGATGTTTTGTTATTGGACATTGTGCCAAACGAAGCCAAAGAATCTGACAATAAAATTGCACGAAACAAAATTGTAAATGATGCTTTGAAATTTGCCTTGAAATCAAATCCATCTCCTATTTATAGTAAAAGCTATGCAAGTAGAATTACTACTGGAAACTTAGATGACGATTTGCATTTGGTTTCAAAAGCTGATTGGATTATTGAAGTGGTAGTGGAAAGACTAGAGATCAAACACCAAGTTTTTGCTAATATTGAAAAACACAGAAAACCAGGAACAATTATTTCTTCCAACACATCAGGAATTCCAATTCATATGATGCTAGAAGGAAGAAGTGAAGATTTTCAGAAACACTTTTTAGGGACTCACTTTTTTAACCCACCAAGATATTTAAAGTTGTTTGAAGTAATTCCTACTCCAAAAACAGATCCTGCTGTAGTCGATTTCTTGATGGAGTATGGGTCAAAAATATTGGGAAAAACTACTGTTTTGGCAAAAGATACTCCTGCATTTATTGCAAATAGAGTTGGGGTGTTTTCTATTCAAGCCTTATTTCACACAGTTGAGGAAATGGGACTTACGGTAGGCGAAGTGGATAAATTGACAGGACCAGTAATGGGAAGACCAAAATCGGCTACTTTCCGAACTTGTGATGTTGTGGGATTGGATACTTTGGTTCACGTAGCAAACGGAGTAAAAGAAAATTGCCCTGATGACGAAAGGAAAGATTTATTTGAGATTCCAAGTTATGTTTCCAAAATGGTGGAAAACGGATGGCTTGGAAGTAAAACGAAACAAGGGTTTTATAAGAAGGTAAAAAATGCCGAAGGTAAAAGTGAAATTCTTGAATTGAATTTAAAAACTTTAGAATACCAAACCAAAACGAGAGGGAAATTTCCAACTCTTGAAATGACAAAATCTGTCGATAATTTGAAAGACAGAACAAAAATGTTGTACAATGGAATGGACAAAGCGGGTGAGTTTTACAAAAAATCATTCAATGGAGTTTTCCAATATGTAACGAACCGTATTCCAGAAATATCAGACGAATTATACCGAATTGATGATGGATTGAAAGCGGGATTTGGCTGGGAACTTGGACCTTTTGAGTCTTGGGATGCAATAGGATTAAAAGCGGCTATCAAACACATGGAAAAAGCAGATTTGAAACCCGCACAATGGGTGTATGATATGATTGAAGCTGGAAATGAATCCTTTTATAAAGTAGAAAATGGTTCTCGTTTATATTATGATATTCTATCAAAAACTTACAAAGTAATTCCTGGAACAGAAAGCTTAATTTCTCTTGAAAACTTGAGAGATTCTAATACAGTTTGGAAAAACGCAGGAGTTCATATTATTGATTTGGGAGATGGCGTTTTAAACGTAGAATTCCACACCAAAATGAATACCATTGGAAGTGAAATACTTCAAGGATTAAACAAAGCAATTGATTTGGCAGAAACCGATCCGCAATGGAAAGGAATTGTAATTGCGAACGAAGGTCAAAACTTTTCGGCTGGTGCCAATGTGGGAATGATTTTTATGATGGCAATTGAACAAGATTGGGATGAGTTAAACTTCTCTATCAAAGCTTTCCAAAATACAATGATGAGATTGAGATATTCGTCAATCCCAGTTGTGGCTGCTCCTCACGGAATGGCGCTTGGTGGTGGTTGTGAAATTTGTTTACACGCAGACAAAGTAATTGCCAATGCCGAAACTTATATGGGATTAGTAGAGTTTGGAGTTGGATTGATTCCTGGTGGTGGAGGAACCAAAGAGTTTGTTGTAAGATTAAATGATGAATTAAAAGACGGAGACATTAGAACCAATCAATTAAGAAATAGATTTTTAACAATTGGTCAAGCCAAAGTTTCTACTTCGGGACAAGAAGCATTTGAATTAGGATATTTGAGAGAAGGACAAGATGAAGTAATTGTAAGCAGAGCACACCAAATTGGCTATGCAAAACAACAAGTAATCTTGATGGATGCCAAAGGTTATGTAGAAAAACCACAAAGAACCGACATTGAAGTTCTAGGAAACGAAGGAATAGGAATTGTGTATGTAGGAGCTCATTCTATGAGATCTGGAAATTACATTTCGGACCACGACCAGTTGATTTCTGAGAAATTGGGAACGGTAATGTGCGGAGGAGAATTATCGAAAAGAACTAAGGTTTCTGAGCAGTATTTATTGGATTTGGAGAGAAAGACGTTCTTGGAATTATGCATGCAAGAGAAGACATTGAAAAGGATTGAGAGTATTTTGAAAACGGGGAAAGTGTTGAGGAATTAGGAAATAGTCGTGAGTCTTTAGTCCTAAGTCTTTAGTGGGAATGACTAATTAGCTTTGGATAATAAATGAAATAAATATTAATAATGATTTAGACTAAAAGTAACTACTTAGGACTATTGACTAAATACTATAAAACATGAATAATTTTAAAGAGTTAAAAGTTTGGAAAAAAGCAATTGAATTAGCTGTTTTAGTTTATAAAACTACTAAGCAATTTCCTGCTGATGAAAGATTTGGGTTAATCTCTCAGATTAACAGGTGTTCAGTTTCCGTTTCTTCAAATATAGCAGAGGGAGCTGGGAGAAACAACAAAAAAGAATTCAGACACTTTTTAGGAATAGCACAAGGTTCTTGTTACGAATTAGAATCTCAATTAATCCTTTCTAATTTACTGGAGTTTGTAACTGATGAGAGATTAAAAGAATTAGAGCCAATAATAAACGAAGTAAACAGAATGATACACGGATTGAAAAAATCCCTAGACTAAATTATTCGTCAGATTATAGTCTTCAGGACTAATGAGTATAATCTGACGACAAAAAATATTAAAAATAAATTCTTTAAGCTAAGCTAATAAAGACTTAGGACTAAAGACTAAAGACTATTAAAAATGAAAGCATACATAGTAGCAGGATACCGAACAGCAGTTGGTAAAGCACCAAGAGGAATGTTTAATTTTTACAGGGCAGATGATTTATCGGCAGATGTAATAAGGCATTTGATGAAAAATGTTCCCAATGTGGCTGCAGAACAAATTGATGACGTGATTGTAGGAAACGCAACTCCAGAAGCTGAGCAAGGACTAAACATTGGAAGAATGGTTTCCTTAATGGGATTAGATTCTGAAAAAGTACCAGGAATGACAGTGAACAGATATTGTTCTTCTGGATTAGAAACCATTGCGATTGCCTCAGCAAAAATTAATTCTGGAATGGCAGATTGTATTATTGCAGGTGGAGTAGAAACTATGTCGCCAATTCCTTTTGGAGGATGGAGATTGGTTCCAAATGCAAGTGTTTCGAAGAAAAGCCAAGAATGGTATTGGGGAATGGGATTAACTGCAGAAGCAGTTGCTAACCAATATGGAGTAACAAGAGAAATGCAAGATGAATTTGCAGTAAACTCTCACGCCAAAGCCGAAAAAGCAATTGATAGCGGAAGATTTCAAGATGATATTGTACCGATTTTCATTAAAGAAACATATTTGGATGAAAACGAAAAGCAACAAACTCGTGATATAGTTTGCGAAACAGATGAAGGAGTACGAAGAGGAACTAATATGGCTGGTCTTTCAAGATTACGTCCGGTATTTGATGCAAAAGGAAGTGTAACTGCAGGAAATGCTTCACAAACTTCGGATGGAGCAGCTTTTGTAATGGTGGTTTCTGAGAAATTTTTGAAAGAAAATAATTTGACACCAATTGCACGTCTAATGTCGTATTCTGTTGCGGGTTTGGAACCAAGAATTATGGGAATGGGACCTTTGTATGCAATGCCAAAAGCATTGAAACAGGCTGGACTTTCTCTTAACGATATTGAACAAATAGAACTAAACGAGGCTTTTGCTTCTCAATCGGTAGCCGTAATAAACGAATTAGGATTAAATCCTGATATCGTGAATGTAAACGGTGGTGCAATTGCACTTGGACATCCACTAGGTTGTACTGGAGCAAAATTATCGGTTCAGTTGTTTAACGAAATGAGAAAAAGAGGACAAAAATATGGTGCGGTAACAATGTGTGTAGGAACTGGGCAAGGAGCTGCGGGGATCTATGAGTTACTATAAAATTCCCATCCCTAACCCTTCCGTAAGGGAAGGGAACTTTGGATTCTTTGGGTAAAATAAATCGTGTTAATTAACACGAGAATCCTGCAGGGTGAATCCTCCTCTCTTGAGAGGGGAATAAAAGGGGTGTGTTATTCATTAATATATTACAATTAAATTTTGGAAATAAACAAAGAACAAAAATATAGAATTGAATGTGATAATCTAAGGAAAGAAAAAGGGTCAACAAACTTTAATGATACAATATTTGATAGCTTTTTACCAGAATCTGAAAATGAAATCCAAGAAATACTTGCTGTTATTATTTTCAAAAACTTAATGAAGCGTGAAAAATTTAAAAAATATAATAGCAATACAGTTCTTTATAACAGACGTTTTATAATAAAAATATTCATTAGAGATAAATTGATTTTTTCTACTGAAAATGAAAAGTTTAAAAATCTATACGAAAAACTAAAGTTTAATTCGAAAGATAAGTCTAAGAGAAAATTTTTAAAGTTACTTTACTACATGTTGGACGTAGAATTTTCGCCAAGCAGTTTTATAAATGATATAACTTATGTTGAGAAAAAAGAAGAAACGAATTTTACCATAACCCAAAAAATAAGATTACTAGAAGGAATGGAGTCAGGAAAAGCAAGAAAACTTGCAAAATTATACTTTGAAAAAAAAGAATGGACAAAGGAAAATCTAATTGAAGTTGATGAGTTTATAAGCAAAGCATCAAAAAAATATGGAATGGATTTGTTAATGAAATTATTAAAAATGAATAAACTTCCAGAAACCATTTCTAATTCAAAGCGTGTATACACATTTTTTGATAGTCGAAACCTTGATTCCATAAAAATTGCATTAAATAAAAACCAAGAGTTTACAATTCATAAAGACAAAATTTCAAACTCAATAAGTATTAAAAAAAATGATAAAAAATTATATCAAATTGATAATAAAGGTAAACTTACTGGGGAAATAAAAATAGAAAGGTTTAATCCAACATTAGCATTGTTTTTATCCTTTATAAACGATCCAATAAATCAAATTGTGCATTTTGGAGCAGAAACAAAAAAATGTTCTTTTTGTAATTTAAAATTGGAAGATCCTAAATCGTTAATAGTAGGATATGGATTAAAATGTGCCGAAACAAATAATATGCCTTGGGGCTAAAAACTAAAGACTCATTACTAACGACTAAATACTAATACAAAATGGAAGCAATAAAAGGAGGTGAATTTATCATCAGAGACACAAAAGCAAGCGAAATATTTATCCCAGAAGAATGGACGGAAGAGCAGAAAATGCTTGCCGAAATGTGCAAGGATTTCATCAAGACTGAAATTATGCCCCATTTGGATAGAATGGATTCTATGGAAGAAGGATTTATGCCAGCTTTGATGGATAAAGCAGGGGAATTAGGGCTTTTGAGTATTTCTATTCCAGAGGAACTAGGTGGAATGGGAATGGATTTTAAAACCAGTATGCTAGCAACCGAAGCACTTGGAGGAAGTTACTCTTTCTCGGTAGCTTATGGAGCTCATACAGGAATTGGAACTCTTCCATTATTGTATTATGGAAATGCAAAACAAAAAGCAAAATACATTCCAAAATTAGCTTCTGGAGAGTGGAAAGCTTCTTACTGTTTGACTGAGCCAAGTGCAGGAAGTGACGCCAATTCTGGTAAGACAAAAGCGGTACTTTCTGAAGATGGAAAACACTATGAAATTACAGGTCAAAAAATGTGGATTACCAATGCTGGTTTTGCCAATTTGCATACTGTTTTTGCGAAAATTGATGATGACGAAAAACTAACAGCTTTTTTAATCGAAGCAGATAGCGAAGGAATCACTTTGAATGCTGAAGAAAAAAAGATGGGAATAAAAGGTTCTTCTACGCGTCAGGTTTTTTACAACAAAGTAAAAGTACCAGTTGAGAATATGCTTTCTGAGAGAGAAAATGGGTTCAAAATTGCTTTGAATATCTTGAATATTGGAAGAATAAAATTGTCAATCGGAACAACTGGAGCGGCAAAAGAAACCGTAACTACTTCGGTTCAGTATGCAAATGAAAGAGAACAATTTGGACGACCAATTGCTAAATATGGAGCAATTAGAAACAAACTTGGAAAAATGGCTTTGTCTATTTTTGCAAGTGAATCGGCCAACTACCGAGCTGCTCAAAACATTGATGATGCAATAAAAGCACTAGTTGATGGAGGAATGACCAAAGAACAAGCAACTCTGAAAGGAATTGAACAATTTGCACCCGAATGTGCATTGCTGAAAGTCGTTGGGTCAGATTGTTTGGATTTAGTGGTGGACGAAGGAGTTCAAATCCACGGGGGAATGGGATATTCTGCAGAGACTTTGGTCGAAAGAGCTTACCGAGATGCAAGAATCAACAAGATTTTTGAAGGAACAAACGAAATTAATCGACTTCTTTTGGTGAATATGATTCTGAAAAAAGGAATGAAAGGCGAAATAGATTTGATGGGGCCAGCAATGAAAGTCGCAGATGAATTAATGTCAGTTCCTAGTTTTGAAGAAGGAGAAGAAGGTTTATTTGCTTCACAGAAAAAATCATTACAAGGATTCAAAAAAGCAATCTTGATGGTAGCTGGATCTGCCGTGCAAAAATTGATGGCAACAATGGCCAAAGAGCAAGAAATATTGATGAACAATGCCGATATGATTATTGATACGTATTTGGCAGAATCCATTATGCTACGAGTGGAAAAACTAGTAGCAATGAAAGGCGAAGAAGCTTGCGCAGAGCAAATTGAAATGGTAAAAGCTTTCTTTTATGAAGCATCTCACAGAATAAATAAATCAGCAACTGATGCTTTAAATTCTTTTGCTGAAGGAGATGAATTAAAAATGATGTTGATGGGATTGAAGCGATTTACTAGGCACGCGCCATTTAACATTAAAGAAGCGTACCAGAAAATTGCACTTAAAATCATTGAAAAGGGTGAATATTGTTTTTGATAAAAAAATAACGTAATTTGAGAACGAATTAAATCAAAAAGTTAGATGGCTCTGACCAAACTTAATGACGACTTAGTTATTGAACGGCAAAAGTTAAATGCCTTATTAGAAATAACAAATGCAGTCAATAAGAATTATAAAGTAAAGGATTTATTGCAGCAATTTGAATCTGTAATGAGGGATTATATTGGCATTTCTAAACTAGCTTTTATTAATGACAGTAAGGATTGGAAATGTTTACTCAGTTATGGTTCAAAAGGCATTGACAAGAAGTTCAACTTTGTCTCGCTTGAAAAATACGAAACAACAACCTTTGTGGCAGACACCCTGCTGAAAGAGGCTAATGAATATGAATTGTTGTTGCCTGTTTTGCACAAAAAAAGACCTTTATCCTTTCTGTTGATAGGAGGGATTGGGGAAGAAAATATGATTAATTTCATTCAAAATCACGTAGGTTTTGTGCAAACTATTGCCAATGTGGTTTCGGTAGCAATTGAGACAAAAAAGCTAGCCAAAGAGTTAATAGAGAAAAAGTTAGAAGAAAAAGATATGGAGCTAGCAGCAGAGATGCAAAAGCTCCTTCTTCCTGATAATTTACCAAATAATCATGAAATTGATATTGCTGCCACCTATATAGCAAAACAAATGGTAAGTGGTGATTACTACGACTTCATGAGAATTAATAAGGAAGAATATGTGTTCTGCATTGCAGATGTTTCTGGCAAAGGAATGCCTGCAGCAATGTTAATGGCCAATTTTCAGGCAACCTTGCGCGCAAACGTTCTTTACAACCACAACAACCTAACTCTCAAAGGTCTTGTTGCTGAGCTTAACAAACGAGTTATGGCATCTGCAAAAGGAGAAAAGTATATCACGTTTTTCATTGGTTACTACAATGAAAAAACAAGGATGTTGAAATATATTAATGCTGGCCACAACTACCCTATTTTATTACAAAACAATGAAGTAAGAGAACTGAAAACAGGAAGTACTGCGTTAGGGGTTTTCGAAACACTTCCAAAACTCGAAACTGAAGAAATCGAACTTAGCTCAAACACGATAATTGTATGTTATACAGATGGCTTGACCGAGGCAGAAAATGATAAGAAAGAACAGTTTCAAACTGAGCGATTATCAAAAGTGATTAACAGCCACAGCTACCTCAATATGAAAGAATTGAATAAAAAAATAATTGAATCTATCAATGATTACAAAGGGGTAAATGAATTTCCTGATGATGCGGCAATTCTGAGTTTAAGAATTATATAACTCGATAGCTTTCTGGATGTTTTCTTGTTTTTTATCTACTCGCCATGAACGTGCTGTATCCGTCAAAAATTTATGTGAATTCAAAAATTCAACTTGCATTTTGTTGAACGCCTCCTCAGATTCAACAACTCCATTTTCTATAAACTCGCGCATCAACTTGTTACTGATATCGTCAAAGTCATTTCTCCCTAAATAATCTAGATCAGCATCTTTCATTATTTCCTCCAGAATATTAATTGGAGCGTGATTGATCTTTGTCGCCAATATTAATTGACAGACTTTTTCTATTTGAGCCGTATTAAAACCATACTGTGGCATCCAATCTCTAGCGTATTTGGCTCCGATATCCTCGTTATCTTCATATTGGTCTATAAAACCGACATCATGGAATAAAGCGGCAGTTTTTAGTAATAAAATATCTTCTGAATAAATTTCTTCTCCAAATCCTAAGAACTCAACCGCATTCATTATGTTTAGCGCGTGCTTCTCTGTATGATAATAAATATTCTTCGGTAGTTTGGTCTTTATTAGTTCCACCACCTCTCTCATCATCAATACATAATCTGGTCCTATTGCCCCTAATTCATTTGCGTACTGCCAAAAAATCTTATTGGGAATGGTTCCTGCAGAATCTGATGCAAGTTCTGGCTTGATTCTTTTCACAAAATACATAGGAATTTCTCCTATGTTCTTGGTGTCTATCACTCCTCTTTCTTCGCATTCAAAATAAGGATAAATTTCTCTGTAAGTTTCTTCAGAAATATTTACTTTTCCTGATTTACAGGCTTCCTGTAATCTACTTGCTACATTCACAGAGCTTCCCCAAACATCAAACATAGGTCTCTTGGTGGCCAGCACTCCTGCTACTATTTCTCCGGTATTAATCCCAATTCTAATTTTCCATCCAGATTCATCTATTTCATTAATCGTATTCACTGCCTGTTGCATCTGTAATCCCGATAATACGGCATAAATAGGGTTTTTAATCGATTTTTTTGGTACTCCACCTACAGCAAAATAACTGTCGCCAATTGTCTTTATCAGAATCATTTTATTCTCAGTGATGATTTTGTCAAAGGCTCTGAAATAAATAGTCAGCCTGTTTACCAACTCTTCTGCATCAATATTGGGTGTTATTTTTGAAAACGAGACGAAATCTGCAAACAAAATGGATGCACTTTCATAATACTCTGGAGTAATTTGTCCTTTGTTTTTGAGTACTTTGGCAATTTTTGTAGGGAACACATCTTTAAGTAATGCTTCGGATTTTTTATGCTCTTCCTCTAGCTCTTCTTTCTGAAGAATGATTTGTTCACTTTGCGAAATAATGGTCTCGGTTCTTCGCTCCATGAAGGTCATTATTTTCTCTTTCTGCTTTCTTCCTCTAACTAAGAGAAAAATAATTACTCCTGTCAACAGAGTAATTATTGACAAGCCTACCCAATTAGAAAAAATAAAATCCCTCGTAAAGCCAAGACCTGCTTCTCTCAACAGAATACTAAAGTTTGTTGAGAGAAAAATCGCCATTTGAGTTGTATTTAAACTAATTTATTTTTTCAGAGTTATTTTTCCTCTTGCGTACTTGACTCGGACATTTTTTTGCCAATCACAGTACCTTCAATTATTTGCTGTTGAAAATCTTTCATTCCTCCTGGAGAGTGAGGAACTAAAATTGTATTATTCCCTTCTTTTGTTCCAATGCTGTTCAATGTATCAAAATACTGAGTCAACAATACAAATTGCATTACTTCGGTAGAATTAATTTCATTCAAAGAATCTTTAAAATCCTCGATTGATTCTTTAAATCCTTTTACAATTGCTATTCTTTGTGCTGCAACTCCCTCTCCTTGCAATCTTTTGCTTTCAGCATCAGCTTCTGCCTCTTTCACAATCGTTATCTTACTCGCTTCTGCCTCTTGTAGAGCTGCTTCTTTATCTCGTTTTGCGGCATTAATTCTATTCATTGATTCTTTCACATTTTTATCTGGATCAATGTCTGTAATTAAAGTTTTGATAATTTCAAATCCATAATCATCCATAGAGGTTGAGAGACTTTCGTTCACTGCATTTGCAATGTCATCTTTTCTCGAAAACACATCATCAAGTTCCAATTTTGGGACCTCAGCTCTTATTACATCAAAAATAAATGAAGAAATTTGCCTTGCCGAATCATCCAAGCTATAAAACGATTCTTTGGTTTTACTTCTAATTACTTTGTATTGCACAGAGGCTTGCATATTCACAAATACATTGTCTTTTGTTTTTGTCTCTACATGCACATCCAGTTGTAAAACTCTAAGGTTCACGGTTCCTGTAACTTTATCAATGATTGGAATCTTAAAACTCAATCCTGAAAAAGCAATTCTATTGAATTTCCCTAGTCTTTGGATAACTTTTGCCGATTTTTCAGGAACAATTACAATAGATGCTGCGATAAGTGCAATAAATAATACAATTAATACAATAGTTACTGGATTGGGTCCTGTTGCTGCTAGTAAATACATGGTTTTATTTTTTTTGAACCCTCGGCCCTCAATGAAAAGAAGAGAGCTAGGTGGGTTTTTATTTGTTATTAGTTTTTAAAAGGAACAAAAGATACCGCTACTTTTCTTTTGAAAAGAACTAGGGATAATTTGATCCTATTTTTACAGAAAGGCTTTAGTCTTTTTTAGAATCCGTTACATCCTCTGCTTTCGCGTCTTCAGTGTCTTTTCCTTTTAAATATTCTGGCAATTGCATTCCTGCCATGTCAAACATATCTTGCAAGGGCGGCACTGATTTATAAAGTCCTGAAAGAAATCCTGCTGTGGATGATTTACCCTCAGCATTGTTGCTTCCTCCATCCCACACAGTAACTTTGTCTATCTTGATGTTCTTGATTGCTTCAGCTTGCGTTTTTACCAATTCTGGCAATTTATCTGCTACCAATAACAATACTGCGTCTTTGCTGTTGTTCCCAGCTGCTTTCACAATTCTGTCTAAACCTTCTGCTTGTTTCGTTAAGATTTCGAGCATACCTTGCGCCTCTGCTTGCTTTTTGAATAAAATACTATCTGCTTCCCCTTTTGCAATTCTTCTGATTTGCTCTGCTTCGGCTTCTGCATCTATTTCAATTTTTTGTTTCTGGATTTGCGCAGGTACAACAATATCTGCATGCTGCTCCGCTTGTTTTCGTAGTGCTCTCGCCTCTTCTGCTTCTCGTTCTGCTGCGTATGATTCCTCCAAAGCCTTTGCTAGTTGGACCTTTTCAGATGCATTTGCCAATCTTTCTGCCTCTGCTTCTCTACTTCTTCTTGCTGCATCAGAGTTTGCTACAGCAATTTTTGCTGTGTTTTCTCCTTCTACCGCCTTGGCATTGGCTGCAGCAACTTGTATTCTTTGGTCTTGCACTGCGTTTGCTTCTCCAATACTTCCATCTCTGTTCTTTTGAGACACAGAAATTCTTGCATCATTTATTGCTTTTGCAGCAGCTTCTTTTCCAAGTGCCTCAATGTATCCAGATTCGTCATGAATATCTGTGATGTTCACGTTTATCAGTTTCAACCCTACTTTTTGTAACTCCACCTCAACATTGTGAGTAATGTGGGTCAAAAACTTATCTCTGTCTGTGTTTATTTCTTCAATATCCATTGAAGCAACTACCATTCTCAACTGACCAAAAATAATTTCTTGTGCTAAATCTCTGATTGCATCACCTGTTAATCCTAACAAACGTTCAGCTGCATTTTGCATTACTGTTGGCTCCGTAGAGATTCCAATAGTAAATCGAGAAGGAACGTTTACCCTAATATTTTGCTTCGATAAAGCATTGGTCAACATCACCTCCATAGAGATTGGTGTTAAATCCAAATATTCGTAATCTTGAATAATTGGCCAAATAAATGCTCCACCTCCGTGAATACATTTTGCTGAGCCTCCGCCAGTTTTTCCATACACGACCAAGATTCTATCCGAAGGACATCTTTTATATCGCTTGGTAATGGAGTAAATAAATACTACAATAATAAGAACCACTGCTGCCGGAATGGCGAACACAGGTATTCCACTTGATGCTAATAACACTAAATTCATTTGCTGTTTTTTTTATTTTTATAAATTCTCTTCTATTAAATTCTTTTCGCTTGTCTTTTTGGTTAGTCGTTCTACCAGTAGTATTTCTCCACTAACAACAGCAGTTACTTTTATCACTTCTCCTTGTTTCAAGTCCTCGTTTTCATCTGAAAGTGCACTTAATTCCCTTTTGGAACCTTGCACATCAATGGATACTTTGCCAATTCGTGATCGATTTGCACCAATGGACAAATAGACTTCTCCAATATTTCCTAATGCATTGGTTATCTTTAAGGTTCCGCTTTCGGCTAATTTACTAATCCAAAGAAAAAGAAAAGCCATTAAAGTCATCATGGCCAAGCCTGCAAAGAATGCGATAGCTGTAGAAGTCCCGTTAGAAAATCCATTGTCTAAACAGGCGATTCCCGTCCAGCCAAAAAGGGTGAAAAAAGCCATGGTGTTTTTAAATGTAAAGAATTGTAATCCAATTCCATCATCCATATCAATTTGCGTGTCAGTATCTACTTCCGCATCAGAATCTGCACCAAGCAAACTCAAAGTAAAAAGTATGATAAAAATTGAGCTTCCGATCAGTGCAGTGATCCAAAAAATCATATTCAAGGTGCTCATTTCTGAAAAAAATTCTCCCATTTGTATTTAAGTTATTCTCTGTTTTATTAAATATACTGAATTAATGTAAAAAAACAATTGCTATCTACACAAATGGTAAATAGCAACTATAAATGGGGAAAGAAAAACGACTCTCTTGGTTACAGGTCGTTATTAATTGTAATTTGCGGATTTTTAATCATTTTCAAATCTCTATCAAACATGTACAATCCTCCTTTGTCTCCGTCTATTAGGTTCAATTTGTCAATAATCGCTCTTACCAATGCCTCTTCTTCAATCTGCTCAGAAACATACCATTGCATAAAGTTCATAGTTGGGAAATCTTTTTCTTCATGACAAACACCTACTACTTCGTTTACTTTAGCAGAAACTAAAAGTTCGTGTTTCAGAAACTCATTGAATACATTTTCTATATCTCCAAAATCTTTTGGAGGCATATCTACTTGAGGTATAATTGCCTGACCTCCTCTTTCGTTAATAAACTTTACCAGCCTTAACATATGCATTCTTTCTTCGTCCGACTGCTCATAGAAAAACTCTGAAGTTCCGTCTAGCCCTTTAGTCTCTGCCCATGAGGCGATAGACAAATAATAATGGGATGAATTAGCTTCTATTACTAATTGAGAATTTAATGCTGCTTCTACTCTTTTGTTTAACATAATAATATCTGTATTTTTGTTCGAATTACTTACTCATAAAATTACGTAATATTTGTTGAAAAAGTAGACACTTGACCTAATATAGAATTAATATGAATAAAATAGAACACATTGGAATTGCCGTAAAAGACATTGAAAAATCGAACGAATTGTTTTCTTCTCTTTTCAATAAAAAACCATACAAGCAAGAAGCTGTAGAATCTGAAAACGTGATTACTTCGTTTTTCCAAACTGGGGAATCTAAAATAGAATTGCTACAAGCAACCCACGAAGACAGTGCCATTGCAAAATTCATTGAAAAAAAAGGCGAAGGAATTCACCACATAGCTTTTGATGTAGATAATCTAGAAAGTGAAATAAAAAGACTAGAAAAAGACGGTTTTAAAGTTATTGTTGGGCCTAAAAAAGGAGCTGACAATAAATTGATTGCTTTTTTGCATCCAAAATCTACGAATGGGGTTTTAGTTGAGTTGTGTCAGGAGATTGAGTGAGGAGTAAGTTTATGAAATTGAAAGAAAATTT
>JBDMYC010000246.1:0-4510 GCA_039770535.1 Flavobacteriales bacterium | reverse complement strand
TTGCTGTATCGTTTTTCAGTATTGCACTATTTTGGATTTCAATACACGGATAGCGACCAAACTATCCTTTGGCAAGGACTACAAGATTATTCTCAAGGAATATTTCACGAACCCAGATTTTACGGACAAGCATACAATTCCATGTTGGAATCGTTTTTCGCTATTCCACTCTTCAAAATGGGAGTTCCTGCACATATTGCACTCCCAATTATAACAACTTGTCTTGCTCTTTTTCCGTTTCTGATGCTAGCATGTTTCTTTTATAATAAAAAGCACTACTTTGCCTCTTTTACTATTTTGAGTATTCCTTTACTCATGCCTCTCGAATATGATTTGATATCCTCTTTACCTAGAGGATTTGTAACCGGTATTTTCATCTCTTCGCTTGGTATTTATTTCTACCTGAAAAAAATAAAGTTTCATCTCTTCTTTTTTGGACTCTTCATTTTTATGGGGTTTTCTCTTAATGCTAATTCCGTGCTACTTTCTATTCCTTTTACTTTATACATCTGGTGGCAACAAAAACATAAAGTAGAATTCTATTACAAAAGTACCCTTGGACTTGGTCTTGCTGTTTTGATTCACTTTTGGATTGCAAACTTTTATGTATTGCGTCCCGCTCAAAACATCCATCAATATTGGTTGCATTATTCTTTTTCAGATCTCTGGAACGGCATTTCCTATCTTGATGAATACATTAATTTTGTTTCTCCATTGATCTGGAAAAATAGCTTTCTTCTACTTTTTATCCTAGTTATTTATGGGTTGTATTTTCTAAAAAAGAATGAGCGGGCACGTGCTTTATATTGCTTTTCAATTCCTGTTGTTCTAATTTTAACTCTTGGGATTAACAAGGTACATGACGGATCAGATTCCATATTTTTTCATAAATCTCGCATGTATTTGGCCTTGCCAGTTTTAATTGCTTTTGGACTATCTTTCGTCAAAAATTTAAACGTCCCATACAAGACTTTACTTCTTATTATTCCGATTTTAGTTGGTGGCTATAAAACTTATCTATTACCAACAGTTGTACTCTCCCAAACCAACTTAGACAAAAACCACATAGTAGACATTGCAGAGATTCATAAGCTGAAGTCACAATGCGAAAAATTGCAGAAATATGCTCTAAAACATGATGTTTCATTGCTTTTGATTTCTGATTATTATGGAGCTAACTTAATAAATTATGGTTGTGAAAGTTGCGTCTCCCAATTTCCTGAGACCCTAAACCCAGCCACAGAAAGAAGAACTTGGCGACTGATAGAGGAAAAATTTAAGGTAAACAAAAATGTATTGCTCATGGATTTAAAAAATTCCTACCCAAATGCGCAAGAGCTAGAGAAAGGAATATTTCTTTTAAAGAATAACTCGTTTACAACAGAGGAACTTATGAAAAACCTAACTATCAATTTTCGAAAATTTTAAAAGACGATATAAATGAAATTCCTTGTCAAAAATTAATAAATCTTGTACTTTCAAGTAGTCCATATCTCAAATTATGAAAACATTAAATCGACTTCTTCTTGTTTCTGCGTTGGCCATTTTACTGGTCATTATTCTTAATGTGAAGTCTTGCTCTATTTTTGGCAATGGGGATGCAACTAAAATGAAAATTGAAAAATCTGAGGTTAATCTTGGTCGACTAATTAGTGGAAACAAAATTTCTGTGCGAGATAAAATTATTGTAAAACAAAAAGGAACTTTACAAGTGGATGGAAATTACTTGGGTTTTGGAAACGGAAACAAAGAAATCACACTCTCTTTTTTCTCAGAAATTGGCTACAGACCGGAGGACATTATCCGATCAGAAAAAATAGATTCTATTCTTAATGAACAAGTTGTGGCTCGTACTCTTTTTGTGGAATTACCTCTGCCAGACACCTTGCTTTACATCCCAAAAAACATGAGGGAAAAAAGTAACGAATGGTTCTGGGAAGGCTGGTACAAAGACGAAATAAACGAAGCAGCTCGCAAGGCGTTCATCTCGGAATTGACAACAGAATCATACCAATCTTTGCGAAAAGAACACATTGATGGAAATGCAAACCAAACCGCTACGGAAGCAACAAAGACTATTTTCAATTATGTGAATAACGCCTACAAAATTGGCAAAGAAAAAGGATTCGATTCCATTTTCGCAACTTTTAGTTTTATGAAAAACGGAGAGAAAAACACGATCAATGTGTTTTATAATGGAGTTACACTTACCACACCTTCTGTGAAGATTGAGAAAAATTAAGTAGCCGTATTTTCTGAATCATCTTGAATTTAGGTCAAAATCTTTATTCATTGCAATATTGCCAAACTGAACTTGATGTTTTCTTTGCGAGACCCAGAAATAAATCGAAGGTGACACGTGTTAATAAAAAGAAGTGTTAGTTTGAAGTGGCTCTGCTGTTTTATACTTCACTCTATTTCCTTCTGTTAAAAATCTTTAACGATTAAGAAATTTTAACGCTTGCTTTGTGTAACCAATTGATTTTTTGTGGTTATTAGTGTGCACTAAAAAAGAAAAACTATGAAAAATCCACTTACACTTTTCCTGATTTTTGCCTCTTTCTGGGCAATTTCTCAAAAGAATTCCTTCACTCCTTATTACAATGTGGGCGAACCTTGGCAGTTTCAAAAACTGAGTTTTTATGGAAATGATAACGTGAGAAAAATGCAAGATTCGCTCATTGCGAAATACAACATTAAAGTGCGTAACACTTTTGCCAAAAACAAAAAAGGGGAAACGGTACTGACCAAAAAAATGATTTATGATGGGCAAAATAGCCAAATTGCACTGTCCAATTTGAGGTCTCGAAAAATGAATTACAAATCTTTTCACAAAATCAACAACTACAGAATTTACGAATGGAAATATTGGGGAAGTCGCCAAAAACAAATCAATGAATACTTGACCATAAATGGCAAAGAGTTTTTGAAAGAAAAAACCTATTTCACAAAAAACAAAACAAAGGGCAGAACTCAGTATTTTTGGAACAAAGAAGGCGTGTTGGATTCTATGCGCTATTTCAAAAAGCGAGACACAAAACCAGCTAGCTCCACTCATTATTTCTACCAAAACGAAAAACTAGCGGAGACCAAAACCTACAAGAACGGAAAATTAACAACAGTAAGAAAATACGATTGCACTCCTTTGGGAGAGGTTCAGAAAAAGGTTAAACAAACGAAAAGTTGCGTTAACACTGAGTTTGATAAAGACGGGAACAAAATTACCGTAAATGAATATACTGACGAGAAAGGAAGAACCAGAAAGTGGAAAACAACCTACTTTGGCGACTCAAAAATTGTCCTGAAAAACGAGGGTTTCGATTTCAAAAATAGACGTACGTATTTGGAAGAAACTACTCCCACAAAACAGACTTACATCTATTACAAAAATGGACTTTTCTCGAAAGGAAAAGAAAGTTTCAAGAAAGTAAGCCATTTCGATAGCCAAGAAAATTTGATAAAAAGTGAAAGTTATTACAATGGAAAGTTGAGTGATACAAGAATTTACACCTACAACACAAACAACTTATTACTCTCACAGGTAAACCTGAACAAAAAAGGCAAAGAGACTTACAACATTACTTTTGAATACAACAGCCAAGGATTAAAAATCAAAGAAACAAGGAGATATAAAAAGAAAACTTATACCTCAACATATATTTATGAATAGAAAAAAACGATTTTTTATACCTAAACTACTAGGTAATTCCTGCGAAGGCAGGAATCTTAAAGCGAGAATGTTTCCTGATGAATAAGTTTCCTGCCTTCGCAGGAATGACAATTACTGTTATGCTAAATCGCCCACCCATTTACCACGAACAAATAGGGAACAATAAAACCCATGATTGTTCCTGCAAGAACTTGCATGGTAGTGTGCTTGTGGAGAATTAATCGGCTTGTTCCAACCAATCCTGTACAAATAATGAGAAAAATGATTTCTTCAGGTTGATTCACAAAAGTGACTTGTGTGATTCCGATAAACATTCCTGCCAACGAGCTAATTCCTTGTGCATGAAGGCTAATTTTCCATCTTGGGGTGATGAAAGCAGAAATAATAAGAGCAACACATCCTCCCAAATATCCTGCTAGTATGGTTTCGCTCAGTCCCTCAATTTTACTAATGAAATAATAATAGGCCAAATAATAAGAAACCGTGACCAAAATGGGTGCTATTCTTTCCTCTTTCTTGGAAAGTTGCAAATCGGATATCATCTTCGATTTGTACAACAAAAATATAGAAATAAGAGGAAATAAAATAGTGAGTAAAGCGCCCACAATTAATACGGTACTGACAAACTCTTGGCGATAGACTATTGAAAAATAGTCATGAAATTTAAACACCATTAACACACCCAAAAAAGGCATGATAAAAGGATTCAGCACAAAAGAAATTACTTTGGAAATTTGCTTCAAAATGTTAGAGTTCTTTTCTTAATCTAGCAACCGGAATTCCCAGCTGTTCTCGGTATTTCGCTATGGTTCTTCTGGCAATGTTGTATCCTTTGTCTTT
>JBDMYC010000245.1:0-7213 GCA_039770535.1 Flavobacteriales bacterium | reverse complement strand
TTTGAAAGGAATCGCATAACTTCCTACTACATTCAAAACAGTAGTTCTGAATCGAGAATCTCCTGTGTTGTCATTATTGAAAATTATTCCTGCACCCACATTTTTTTTACCCATTACATCCTTCGCATCTGCAGACATGCTGAAGGTTGCAAAGGGAATAGTAACTGAATTCCATTGGTTACGGTAATTTCCTGCAAACCGATAATTTCCATCAAAATTACCAGCCAAAGCAGGATTAAGATTAAGTGGTGAATTGTAAAATTGTGAGAAATGAATGTCTTGTGCTTGACTGGTGAGTGAAGCAAAAAAAATAAAAATTAGTCCTATTTTAACAACAGGATTCAAACTTAGTTTACGATTAATTTTACCGATTTATTACTGTAATGAATCACATAAACTCCCGAACTCAATTGATTTGTGCTAAATGACTTAGCTTTGTCATTCATGATTACTTTACCTGAAACATCCACCAAAGTGAAATTAACTCTTTCTGTAAAATTAACGTTAGCTCCTTTTGTCACAGGATTTGGAAATACTGAAATTAAATCTCTTTCATTTTCATCAATTCCTACAAAATCATTTTCAGTTATCGTGATAGTATCTTGAGCATATTCTCCTATTTCGCCATTCACAGCATTGGATAAAGTAAAAAGAATGGTTTCAGTCGTTTCGATATCTATATCATTTGTCAAGGTAAACTGAATACTATCTGAGGTGATTCCTGGAGCAAAAACCAATTCTAATGGGAAAGTTGCAAAAGTGGTGTAGTCCATATTTAAAGTAGCAGTGCTGCTCGTGTCAATATTCACAGTTACTTTCACAGTATCCAGAAACTCATTGGATAAAGAAACATGCACTGTTTGCTGACCATCTCCTTCTGAATAAGTAGTTCTATTGGTATCGAAAGAAATAATTGGTTCGGGTAAATGTTCTAATACGAAAAGTCCTGCTCTTCGGTCAGAAGCTAATATTTTTCCTGATTTTAGCAAGGGATAAACTCCCCAGCATCCTTCACCTCCTCCTCCATTTGGGCCTTGATAAGTATCATAATACCCAACATTTGTCATGTTATATTTATCCGTAATATCAAAAACTTGTACTCCGTCATAGTAGTAACTTACGTATGCGTAATCACCTTTTATAATCGGATTATGGGCAATTTGCTGTGAATTACGAATTCCGGTCCCTTCTAAGTCTGTCACCAAAATGGTTGCTGGATTTCCTACATCTATTGCTTTAACTCGTTTTCCATGCGTTTCATCACACATAATATAAGTGGAATCATCATCAGCCAAATATCCAGAATGATTGTAGCCTTGATCGAGATAACTAGATAATGTCCCCAAAATTATTGGAGAGCTAGGATTATTAAGATCAATTATATGCATTGCATCTTCATCATTGGTATAAGCAATGTTATCTCTCACATAAATATCATGAACGTAGCCAACAAAAGAAGACCACCACGACACATCATCTCCAAGATCCGTAATTAATGTTGGAATGAGTGGATTAGAAATATCAATCATTCTCAATTCATTGCTCCCAGTAATTTTGCTTCCTCCGCACGAATACAAGATTTCATTAGCAGAATCAATAAAGATGTTATGAGATCTGACTATCAATGCATCCGAATCGTAGACTACTGAAACGGAATCAGGTAAAAATGATAAATCAGCAATTTGCAGACTACTTGCTGCTTGATCACAAACCATGTACAAATATCCATTTCTCACATCATAATCTCTATGTGTCACATTTCCTTGATATTTTGCAGGGACAAAATCTACTTCAACCATAGCACTAGGGTTTGTGATATCAATGATATGAGCGCCTTGAGTGGAAGCAAGCACTGCGTATTCTACTCCTTTCATTTCAAAACCAAACACCTCATTGTAGGTGTATCCAGCTGCATTAGTTGCCAAATTTGTATCCGTCCACGTTCCAAGCAAACGCATGTTTTTACTTTGAGAAGATAAAGATGAACTTAAGAAAAATAACATTATGAGTGTAACTAAGTTTTTCATGTGCGGAATTGCTTGTCTATAGTGTCTTCTAATTTACGCAAAAAAAACTCCTTAGTTGCTAAAACTAAGGAGTTCGTTATTATAAGGTTATCAAAAATTATTTTTTCACTTCAATTTGGCTCAATTCTATACTGTTCACCAATGCTTCAATTGCTTTGTTTGCCTTTGTCAAAAGTGGGTCACATTCGAATCTGCAAATTACTTTTTTAGCTTTTCCCTTGTTGTTTATGTAGGTCGTAACAGTGGGTACATCAGTTACATATTTGTTATCATACACTGCATTCAATTTGAAATAACCAATTGAAACTACCTCATTTATAGTGGCTTCGAGCTGATTCAAATCAACTTTTCCTTTGAATTTGCCAATGTTCTTAACGTTTTTAATCCCTTCGTACAGCATTGTACCATCTTTGAAAATCTGTGCTGAATATGCAGGACAGACACCAAAACATACAGATTTTGAAATGGAAAGAACTGCGATACCAACTTCTCTGTCTTCTGGTTCGAGGGCAGCTTGTTCAGCACTCAAGTACTGCGCAGCATCATCTTGTGATACAGGTAATTTTGATTCCTCTGCGATTGTTGCTTCTTGTTTTTCTTTGGCTTCTTTTCTGCTCTTGCAAGAAACTATTACTAAACTCAATGTCAGTAGAATATAAAGTATTTTTTTCATCTTAAGTATTTTTTTTGCCTCTGAGATTTATATTAAAAAATAAATGCCTCAAAGTATTTGATGACTGCTAGTTCAAAAAGCGTTCCGAACTTATTTATTCTTCTTCTTATTTGCCTGTTGAGCTTGTTGTTGCTTCATGGCTTCATCTAATCGTGTTTGAAAACTAGATTTCTTTTTTGGCTTCAATTTATTAGCATCAATTGTTGCTCTAATCTTTTTATCATCAATCATGTAATTCTTTACCAATAACATTAATCCCATTGTAATAAGGTTACCACAGAAATAGTAAAAAGTAAGACCTGCTGCATAATTATTCAAGAAAAACAACATCATTAGAGGCATCAAATACATAATGATTTTCATGTTTGGCATTCCTGGCTGCGAAGGCATACTCATTTGGCTACTGTTCATTCTTGTATAGAAAATAGTAGAAATACACAGTAAAATAGTGAATAAACTCACGTGATCTCCGTAAGCTGGAATACTGAATCCAAGGTCATAAACTGATTCGTAAGTTGATAAATCTTCTGCCCAAAGGAAAGACCTTTGCCTCATCTCGATAGAAGATGGAAAAAATCTAAATACCGCAAGTAGAATAGGCATTTGGATAAAAAGTGGCAAACAACCTGCTAATGGATTCACACCCGTTTTACGGTAAAGTGCCATGGTAGCTTTTTGCTTTTCTGCTGCATCTCCATTTTTAAACTTTTCATTAATTTCTTCAATTTCAGGTTTCAATACCTTCATTTTTGCACTCGACTTGTAATTCTTGTATGTCAAAGGAAGAATGATTAACCTTACTGCAATTGTGACCAGCAGAATAATTAGTCCCATTGCCATCCCAAAACTATTGAAGAAATCAAAGATTGGCTTTATCAACCATTTTGCAGTCCATCTAAAAACTCCCCAACCTAAATCAATGATATCAACCATTTCATTGTCGTGCTTGGATAATACTTCATAGTCATTTGGTCCATAAAAGAAAGTCAGAGGAATGCTCGTTCTATTATCTATTTTGGTAGACAAATTGATATTAGTTGCTCGGTACTCATCCGAATAAATTCCTTCTTTTACTGGCTTCGAAAATACTTCACCTCCTGGTTCAAATCCTTCTTTAGACATAACTACGGAGGAAAAATAACAATGCTTGAATGCTATCCAATCTGTTTTGGATTCAAGAACATCAGAATCTTCCGCCATTTCTGATAAGTATGTTCTGCCGTCATCAGATGGCTTGTAAAACACACTACTCATTCTACTCTGCCCTTCAAATTCTTTCTCGGTCAGTAAAGATTTCATTTCCCAATTTAGATTGAGCCCTTTACCATCTACTATATCTTCTAATCCAACAAAATCAAGAGAAAAATCAACATCATAATTGTCTAATAATTCATATTTCATCTCAATGAACTTATCTTCTGAATTAGTTTTTGCTCTCAGCACAATTTTATTTCCTTCAGTTTTTACAGGCGTAAAATAAAGCTCTGAAGTTGCCAAATCTTTCGAATTTTGCATTGGAATATCAAAATACATGCTCGAAGACTTCTCATCAAATAATACCAAAGGCTCCAAAACTGGTAAATCTTTTGCCTCGATATCTACCAAAGAGTCTTTTGCTCTCATGTAGTTTGTATAATTCTGATATTGAAGTAATTCTGCTTTTACCACTACTCCACCTTTGCTGGCAAAGGTCAATCTCAAATCTTGATTTTCAATGGTGTATTTTGCGTCTGATCCTTTTGCAGAAGAACTGAACTCGGCAAATTTACCTGCCAATTTCAAATCTAAAAGCGAATCTTTCAAAGCTGCAAATTCTGGTGTATCAATCGTGACTTCTCCAGAATCAGTTTGCTCATTCAGCTCTACTAATTTTGCTGCATCTCTCAATTCTTGTATGCTATCGTTATAACGATCTATTCTTTCATTTTTTGCCTGAATTTCTTCGGCACTAGGTTGGTTTATGTAATTGAAAGTAAATAATATTCCAATTATTAAAGCTATTCCTATAAATGTATTTCTATCCATTTTGTGTTATTAATCTCAAATTAGGGTCAAAGATAATTTTTTTGAACTAAAAAATAGTGTTAAACCTAATTTATCACAAGTAAATGGAGCTAAACTTTGCAACACTCACAAAGAATAATGATATTTGAATATGAGCGTGGTGTTATTATCAAAACTAAACCGAAGCTCGAATATAAAATCTATGAAAGCATTACTAATAAATGGTCCCAATTTGAATTTGGTAGGAAAAAGAAATACTGCTGTATATGGCGAAATTTCTTTGGATGATTATTTAGCTCAACTTAAAGAAACGTATGATTTTGATGTTTTCCAATCTAATGTGGAAGGGGAACTAATCAATAAACTGCATGAAGCTGATGGGAAATATGAAGGTATATTGATTAATGCTGGAGGATATACTCACACTTCAGTAGCGATAACTGATGCAATTGAGGCTATTTCTACTCCAGTAATTGAGATTCACATCTCCAATATTTTTGACAGAGAGACTTTTAGAAACAAATCTCTTATTTCCAAGAATTGTGCTGGGCATATTTCTGGATTTGGATTGAGGAGTTATGAGATTGGGTTGATTTCTGTATTAGAAAAGTAACTTATTCCGAATTTTTCTGTTGTATAAAAAACAACTTCCATGAAAAGAAAAATCATATTCATCTCAATCCTAGCCTTGATAACACTCTTTGCTTTCAAACAATCTCCTGACGAAGAAAATAGTAACATACTTTCCTATGAGGTAGATTTGAAAACTCAAGATTTGAAATTGTATTGGAAAGATGAGAAAGGAAAACAGTTTAGAAGTTTTGAGAGTTTAAAATCCTGGCTTTTGAATAAGAACAAAGAATTAGTTTTTGCAGCAAATGGTGGAATGTATATGAAAAATAGAAGTCCTCTAGGATTGTACATTGAAAACAGAGAACAAATCACAAAATTAAATACTCGAAAAAACGCTAAAGGTAATTTCTACCTGAAACCCAATGGAGTTTTTTATCTCAAAGATGACAATACGGGTGGAGTTTGTGTGACAGATAAATTTGATTCTACTCGAGTTAATTATGCTACTCAATCAGGTCCTATGTTATTGATTGATGGAGAATATCATCCTGCATTCAATGAAGGATCCAGCAACTTAAACCTAAGAAATGGGGTTGGAGTTCTGCCAAACGGAAAAGTCCTTTTTGCCATGTCGAAAACGCGAATTAATTTCTATGATTTCGCAACTTACTTCAAAACAAAAGGATGTAAGAATGCTTTATACTTGGATGGTTATGTATCTAGAACCTATTTACCTGAAAAGAATTGGAAAAAAGGTGATGGAAATTTTGGGGTGATAATTGGAGTAACAGAAAAGAATTAAATAAGCTCTTTTGCTTTTACTTTTTTGGAATGTAAACTATTAACAATCTGATGAGCCTGCTCGTAATATTTTCCTCTTTTATGCAGCAAAGAAGATATTTTTTTTTCCAATTCTTGATTTGATAAACCTTCCAAAATTGGCCTTCTAGTTTTGGCATTTTTTAATCTATTGATTACACTTTTGGTGTCGATTTCAAGATAAATCACTCTTCCTGAATTCAACATTCTGTTCAAGCGATATTGATTACAAGCCATTCCGCCACCAGTTGAAATTACTGTGTTTTCTGAAAGCTCAGATAGAGATTTGAGAAATTTCATTTCTAACTTTCTGAAATATTGCTCTCCGCGTTCTGAAAAAATTTCAGTAATCGTTTTACCTTCTTGTTTTTCTATTGCTTTGTCTGCATCAATAAATGAATAGCCCAATTCTTTGGCAATTCTCTTACCAAAAGTAGATTTTCCACTTGCCATGAATCCAATGACAAAAATCAAGTTAGGCTTTTTCATCAATTGTCTTTTTGGTATTGGTTTTTGCATACAATTCAAATCCCATAATAAGAATAGTGGACGAAATATTAATCCAAATTAGAAATACAATTAAGGAACCGATAGAGCCGTACAAACGATTGTAGGAATCAAAATTATCGATATAAAAACTCATGCCCAATGAAGCGAGAATAATAAGTGCAGTCGCCCAAGAAGCACCTGCCGAAATTACTTTCCACTTTCTTTTTTTTAGCAGTGCCACATTGTACAAAGTAGAAATTGAAATTATAAACAAAAACAAAACGGCTATCCACTTTGCGATTCGAATTACAGACGCCACCCATTCGCTTTCAATGATGTAAGTGCTTATCAAATAAGTAATTGCTCCTTCACTAAAGAGAATCAGGGCGAATCCCAACAACATCATAGTTGTGATCGTAATCATGAGCAAAAATGAAATCAACCTCTGTTTTATAGGACTTCTCTTTATTTCAATTTGATAAGAACTAGAGAAAGTGGTGAGAATGGAATTGATAATACTTGACGCATAATAAGTGGTAAGGATAAAACCAACAGACAAAAATCCAGTATGCTTTTTGAGAATCAAATCTTCAATCGTTTGAAGGATAATTTTACCTACGTTTTCAGG
>JBDMYC010000244.1:0-3426 GCA_039770535.1 Flavobacteriales bacterium | reverse complement strand
TGTCCTCCCAAGATTGGTGCAATTACTAATCCAATCAAACAAGTTAATTTAATCAGGATATTCATTGACGGTCCAGAAGTATCTTTGAATGGGTCTCCAACCGTATCTCCAGTTACTGCCGCTTTGTGAGCATCAGAACCTTTGTAAGTCATTTCTCCATTAATTTCTACACCTGCTTCAAAAGATTTCTTAGCGTTATCCCAAGCTCCTCCAGCATTGTTTTGGAATATTGCCCAAAGAACTCCACTTACAGCAACTCCTGCCATATATCCTCCCAACATTTCAGCAACTAACTTTGTGTTTTCTGGGTAGATGAGCATTCCAATTAATACAATTACAATTGGGAATCCAATAGTTAAGATTCCTGGTAATAACATTTGTTTTAGAGATGCTTTTGTAGAAATATCTACACATTTATCGTATTCTGGTTTTCCAGTTCCTTCCATAATCCCAGGAATCTCTTTGAACTGTCTTCTTACTTCGTATACCATTTCCATGGCAGCTTTTCCTACAGCTTTCATTGCCAATGCTGAAAATACAACAGGAACCATTCCTCCGACAAATAACATGGCAAGAACTGGTGCTTTAAATATATTGATTCCATCAATTCCTGTGAAAGTAACATAAGCTGCAAATAATGCCAAAGCTGTTAAAGCAGCTGATGCGATTGCAAATCCTTTTCCAGTTGCAGCAGTTGTATTTCCTACAGCATCCAAAATATCAGTTCTTTCTCTTACTTCGCTCGGTAATTCGCTCATTTCAGCAATTCCTCCTGCATTATCTGCAATAGGTCCAAAAGCATCAATCGCTAATTGCATAGCTGTTGTAGCCATCATTGCTGAGGCAGCCATTGCAATTCCGTAAAACCCTGCTAGTGCATAAGAAACCCATATTGCGATTGCAAATAAAAGAACTGAAGAGAATGTAGAAATCATCCCTGTTGCAAGTCCTGCAATAATGTTTGTTCCTGCTCCAGTACTAGATTGTTGTACAATATTTAAAATTGGTTTTTTTCCGAGCCCTGTGTAATATTCAGTAAATGAAGAAATAGCTGCTCCTACAACTAATCCAACTATACAAGCCCAAAAAACACTCATTGAAGAAACGGCTATAAGACCTTCTCCAAAAAATTTCATATCCATAGTTTCTGGTAACATCCATTTAACTAATCCAAAACAAGCAACTGCTACCAATGCAATTGATGTCCAGTTTCCAATGTTCAATGCTTTTTGTACTTGTGCTTCTTTTGCATCATTAGAAGATATTTTTACAATCATAGTTCCTAATAAAGAAATTACGATTCCAACTCCAGCGATTGACATTGGTAATAAGATTGGTCCTATTTTACCAAAACCTTCAAAAATAGCAATGTCATTTACTTCCATAATATAGTTACCTAATACCATGGCAGCCAAAACAGTAGCTACATAAGATCCAAATAAATCGGCTCCCATTCCTGCTACATCTCCTACGTTATCTCCAACATTATCAGCAATTGTTGCTGGGTTTCTTGGGTCATCTTCAGGAATTCCTGCTTCTACTTTTCCAACTAAATCAGCTCCAACATCTGCAGCTTTAGTGTAAATACCTCCACCTACTCTTGCAAACAATGCAATTGATTCAGCTCCAAGAGAGAATCCTGCTAGTGCTTCAAGTACTACAGTCATATCTGCTGAGTTTGTCCATTTTCCTCCCATAAACAATTGGAAAAAAAGAATGAAGAATAAAGTCAATCCTAGTACTGCAAGTCCAGCTACTCCAAGTCCCATTACTGTTCCACCACCAAAAGATACTTTTAATGCTTTTGGTAGACTTGTTTTGGCAGCTTGTGCAGTTCTTACGTTTGTTTTAGTGGCAATTCTCATTCCCATGTTTCCTGCTACTGCTGAAAATATTGCTCCAATAATAAATGCTACTACAATTAAATAAGTTGTTCCTAAGTACATTGCAACTCCAGCCAATGCGATACTAGCTCCAATTACAAAGAAAGTTAATAATCGGTATTCCGCTTTCAAGAAAGCTAAGGCTCCTTCGTAAATATGATCAGAAATTTCTTTCATTTTTCCGTCACCTGCATCTTGTTTCATTACCCAACTTTTCTTAATTAGCATGTATGCTAATCCTACCAATGCAAGTATTATTGGTACATAAATCATAATCTTTTCCATAGTTTATTTGTTTTTTAAAATCTTTTTGAGACCGGCAAATTTAGAGTTTTCTTAAGGATTTTGCAAAAATCTTTGCAAATAGCTTGTTAAAAGGGACTTGTGAAGGCAGTTAAGAATCAATCTTTCAATAGTAAAGTAGATAAAGCTCGCTCAGAATTTGTTTGTTCAGCCTCTTTTTTAGAGGGTTTTGCAGTAGAGTTTATTTTTTTTCCATTGATGTACAAGATACTCTTGTATTTGGAAGTTTCGGGGAGTTTTTTTCCTTTAAACACAACTTTATTTCCGGTTTTTTGACCCCAAACAACTAAGACGCTTTTATAATTTGTTTTTTCTTCGTCTAGCTCTTTCAGGTTAATGTGTCGGAGTAAGGATTTCTCAACTGCTTGGCATGCTTTTTTGAAGCCGTGATCGAGATAAATTGCTCCAATTACAGCTTCGAATGCATTTCCCACAATATTTTTATAGCCGTTTTGGAAATCAACAGCAATGATGTGCTCATTGAGTTTGATAAACGAACCGATTTCATTCAGTTTGTTGCGAGTTACTATTTTACTGGTAAGTATAGTCAGTCCACCTTCGTTTTTTTCGGGAAACTTTTTGTACAGATAAGCAGCTACAATACTAGACAGGATTGTGTCCCCTAAATATTCCAGCCTTTCATTATTGTTGTCGGCAGATTTAGATTTGTGTGTTACAGATTGAATGTAGAGGTTAACGTTTCTGACCTTAACCCCAAATTCTTCAAGCAGGTAAGTAGCTAATTTATCTTGAGAGTTAAAAGTGTTATTTTTTTTGCCAAATAATCCTTTTAACTTATTCATGATAAACTAAATTACTTTAACTTTTTTGCAACTTCAACCTCATGATAAGCTTCAAATTGATCACCTACTTGGAGGTCGTTAAACTTCTCAAGGGCGATTCCACATTCGTAACCGAATTTCACTTCTTTCACGTCATCTTTGAAACGCTTCAGGGTTGCAAGTTTTCCGTTATAAATCACAATTCCATCTCTAATAAGTCTTACACTTGCACTTCTTGTAATGTTACCTTCAAGGACATAACTTCCTGCAATTGTTCCGACTTTAGAAATCTTAAATATATCTCTTACTTCGGCAGTACCAAGAACTTCTTCTACAATGTCTGGAGATAACATTCCTTCCATTGCATCTTTCATTTCTTCGATTGCTTTGTAGATAATAGAGTACAATCTGATGTCTATTTCTTCTGTTTCTGCAATTCTTCTTGCTTGTGCAGTTGG
>JBDMYC010000243.1:0-7175 GCA_039770535.1 Flavobacteriales bacterium | reverse complement strand
TTTGAAAATTTATAAAAACTCCTCTATTTTTCTTACATTTAAAAATTCGGAAAACTAAACCAATTAATATGAAAATCGCAGCTCCTTTTAACCTACAAAAATGGATAGATGAAAACAGAGATTTACTAAAGCCTCCTGTAGGAAACAAAAATTTATATGTGGAAGCGGGTGATTTTATTGTAATGGTTGTAGGTGGTCCAAACGCCAGAAAAGACTATCACTTTAACGAAACAGAAGAGTTATTTTACCAATTAGAAGGTGATATTTTAGTAACGATACAAGTAGACGGAGAAAAAGTTGAGATGCCAATTAAACAGGGTGATATGTTTTTATTGCCTGGCAAGATTCCACATAACCCTGTCCGCTCTGCTGGTTCAATTGGGCTTGTTATTGAGCGAGTGAGAAAAGGAACTGACATGAAAGATGGTTTGCTTTGGTTCTGCGACAATTGCAACAACAAACTGCACGAAACTTATTTCTCTCAACAAAATATTGAAACTGATTTTCAATCCAGATTTAAAGAATTTTATACTTCCGAAGAAAAAAGAACTTGCAACAAATGCAAGCACGTAATGGAAATTGACGAAAGATTTATCTAGCATGACACAAAAAGCTGAAGACATATTAAGTATTGATATTCACACGCATATCTTACCTAAGGATATTCCAAATTTTAAACAAAAATTTGGGTACGGAGGATTTATTCACTTAGATCATCACAAACCTTGTTGTGCACGAATGATGATGGACGATAAGTTTTTTCGAGAGATAGAGGACAATTGCTGGAGTGCCGAAACACGAATGAACGAATGTGATGCTCAACATGTTAATGTGCAAGTTCTTTCAACCGTTCCTGTTATGTTTTCTTACTGGGCAAAACCAAAAGACTGCCTAGAAGTGGCCATGTTTTTGAACGATCACATTGCTGGGATTGTCGAGAAATATCCAAAACGTTTTGTAGGTCTTGGAACTGTTCCCATGCAGGATTCAGCCATGGCGATCAAAGAAATGGAAAGATGCAAAAAAATAGGACTAAAAGGAATAGAAATAGGGTCTCACGTAAACGATTGGAACCTAAACGACCCAAACTTATTTCCGTTCTTCCAAGCTTGTGAAGAGCAGGATATGGCTATTTTTGTTCATCCATGGGACATGATGTCAAAATCCAAAATGGAAAAATATTGGCTTCCATGGCTAGTAGGAATGCCAGCTGAAACTAGTTTAGCAATTTGCTCTATGATTTTTGGAGGCGTATTCGAAAGATTGCCTAATCTGCGTGTTGCTTTTGCGCACGGAGGCGGCTCTTTTCCTGCAACTATATCAAGAATTCAGCACGGATTTGATGTTCGACCAGATTTATGCGCCATTGACAATAATGTGTCTCCTAAAGAATACCTCGGGAAATTCTGGTTAGATTCATTAGTTCATGACGAACCAAACCTACAGTACATTATGGATTTAATGGGGTCGGATAAAATCGCATTGGGTTCTGATTATCCTTTTCCTCTGGGTGAATTACAACCAGGAAAATTGATCAGAGAATTTGATTTAGAACAAAAAACAAAGGAAAACTTATTACACAATTCAGCTTTAAAGTGGCTGAATATGAGCAAATCGGATTTTATTTAGTTTATCGAATCAGATTGACGTGGCCCATTATTTCAACCTTGGGTTGAGCAAGATGTGCGTATGTTATTTTCCAAACATAAGCATCTACTTTACACATACTTCCTTTAAAAATTCCGTTCCAACCTTTCTCAATGTCATCTGTTTCATACAGCAATTCTCCCCATCTATCAAAAATTTGCATTTTGAATGCTGTTATGTTTTCTGCTGCAGGGAAAAAAGTTTCATTATGCCCATCACCATTGGGGGTAAATGTATTAGGAACCCTCAGGATTCCCCCAACTTGAATTGTAACGGTATCTCGACTTTCACACCCTAGTTCGTCCACTAAATATACTTCGTAACTAGTCGTAGTCTCCGGAAAAACTTGAGTAGACCTGCAAAAATCACAATTCAAATATCCATTCGTTGGAGTCCATTTTATGACTCCAGAATCCCCATATGCATTTAGCATTGTCGCTTCGCCAAGCTTTATTATTTGATCTTGACCTGCATTTATTTCAGGTTTATCATACAAATCAACAAAAACAGTGGTAGAATCTTTACACCCTAATCCGTCCACAGTAACGACTTTGTACCTAGTTGGCTTGCTAGGATTGACAGTAATTGCAGAAGAACTTAATCCAGAAATAATAGAATTATCAAAATCCCATTCATAAAAGAGAGCGCCAGAAGCAGAAATAGTTGTAATAGTTCCAGGGCATATTGTATCGTCAGGAACAACAATAGAATTTTGCCCCGCAACTATAACTCTCACAGAGTCTTGTACAGAGTAACATTTGTTTGAAATATCAACATAAAAAGTCATGGTTCGTGCAGGAAAAGCTGTTGTATTAGATGAGTTTGGTGCAAATAAGAATAGAGCTGGTGACCACGAATAAGTTGTTCCGCCAGAAGCAGATAGCACAGTTACCCCACTAGAGCAAATAGTGGTGTCATTGTTTACTACCGGTCTAATTTTATTTGTATCTACAACTACGAGCACTGAATCTGTTCTTAGACAGCCCATTGGGGTAATTAAATTAACTCTATAATTAGTCGTAAATGATGGAAATGCTGCAGTTTGATTTAGGCTAGAAGAAACAAGGGAACTTGCCGGACTCCATGAATAACTCACTCCACCAAAGGCGGATACTAAGGTAGAATCTCCTTCACAAATGGAAGAGCTTGGTCCTACTCCATAGACTTCATCATGTAAAGACACCACAACACTATCCATTAATAGACAGCCATTTGGAGAGGTTACTATTATTTTGTAAGTGGTTGCAACAACTGGAGTTACAACTGGATTTGAACTAAAATTACCAGCCAAAGTAGGATGAAACTCCCAACTGTAAGAACCCCCTCCTGATGAAGATAAGGTAACACTTGTTCCTTCGCAAATTGTAAGATCTGGAGAAATACTCATTGTGTCTGAAAATAAAGTCACCACAGTACTATCACGCAATGAACATCCATTTGGTGAGATTACATCTAAATAATAAGTTGTATTAACTGCTGGAATTTCAGTGATTGCAGAGCTTATTTGTGAATTACTCCACAAATATGTTCCTCCTCCTGTTCCAGAAATTGTTATCGATTGTCCTATACAAATTGATGTATCCTCCGATATTGTCATAGAATCAGCATAAAAATCTACATATACAGAATCTGTATAGGTACAGCCAAATGCACTGGTAACATCTACATAATAATACATGGGTGTGGTTGGAGTTACAGTTGGATTTGCAGTTGTCCCATTACCTAAACCTAATGCTGGATACCAAGCGTAAGTCGCTCCTCCTGTTGCTGATAAAGTTATACTTGTTCCTCTGCAAATTGTTGTATCTGCAGAAACTAAAAACGTATCGATATTAACAAACACCTCAACTGTGTCGAATAACAAACATCCATTTGGTGAAGTTGTAATTACTGAATATGAGGTTGTCACTGCCGGAGTTTCTGTAATTGAGCTAGTTGAACCTCCCGTATTCCAAATGTAGGTTCCTCCGCCATTTGCAGCTAAGGTTGCTGATTCTCCTATACAAATTCCTGTATCTGGTGTAATAGAATGAGTGTCATCAAAAATTGTTATAGTTACACTGTCTTCTATCAAACAACCATTTGGCGAAATTACATCTAAATAATAAGTTGTTGTCGCCAGTGGGGTTTCGGTTATTGTTGGAGTTGTCTTTGCATTCGACCACAAATATGTTCCTCCTCCTGCTCCCGAGATTGTTATCGACTGTCCCATACAAATTGATGTATCCTCCGATATTGCCATAGAATCAGCATAAAAATCTACATATACAGAATCTGTATAGGTACAGCCAAATGCACTGGTAACATCTACATAATAATACATGGGTGTGGATGGAGTTACAGTTGGATTTGCAGTTGTCCCATTACCTAAACCTAATGCTGGATACCAAGCGTAAGTCGCTCCTCCTGTTGCTGACAAAGTTATACTTGTTCCTCTGCAAATTGTTGTATCTGCAGAAACTGTGACATTATTTGTATCAACAACAACAGTGACATAGGCAGAGTCATCACTACAATAATGAGTGGATGTTACTTTATATGTAGTTGAATTGTTCGGGAAAGCTATTGGATTTGAAACTGAATCACTAGTTAAAGATGCTGAAGGTGTCCAATTGTATGAATTTCCATTGTATGAATTAAGCTGAATGGAATCTCCCCTGCAGATTACTGGAATAGTATCAACATAAAATGGTTGGGGTTTATATGCATAAACAATTGTGCGACCTGTATCTGCCGGAACACATCCCAAAGAATCATACACAATTAGTGTGACATTATAAATCCCTGTATCTGGATAGACATGAATGGGCTGAAACAAAGAAGAGGAATCTCCATCACCAAAATACCATTTGTATGAGTTCCCGCCACTGCTGTTGTTAACAAAATTAACTGAATCCGGAAGGCAAATAAAAGGTGCAGGGGAACTGGCAATAGATTGAATATAAGCAATATTCATTTTAATAACTCCTAGATTACAATTTGTGCTGTTGTTTGTTCTCGACCACGATCCTGGTGTAGTTGGCAAATCACTATTCCCTCCGCAGCCTGCACAAACTGCCTGATAAACATTTCCTTTCTTATCAAATCTACTGGTACCTCCATCAACATGCTCATGACTTACTGCTCCTCCGTAGTAGGTTCCGTATCTCAATGAAGTTGCATCTCTATCCAATACCATCAAATAAAAATCACTTCCATCTGTGGTTGATTGGTATGCATCTCCTGTGAGCGGCAATCCATTTGTGCTACTTCCTGCCGCCCTATAGTAAGTATTAGAAACTCCTCCCCAACCTGATAAATAAATCAAACCGCAATTATTTACCAAAAATGCTGAAGGTGATAAATCAATTGTATTTCTTCCAGAACCAATTACAGTGCTCCAATAAGAGCTGTCTAAATTATTGGATAACTTATGAAAAAATTGAGAAGACCCAGGATTCGAGAACACTCCGGATGTGACAGGATAACTACCTAAGGATTGTCCGGCAATGTACACATCATCATTATTATCTAACTGAACCATGAAAGATTGGTCGTATCCGTTTGTTCCAATATAGGTGCTTGCTAATAATGAATTTGAATTAGCATTAAACTTTGCAATATAACCATCTTCGTTTCCATTGTAAGTTCTGTCGTATGCCGAAGTTGAAGTAACAAGATTTGAACTCATAGTTCCACCTGTCATAAAATAATTTCCTTGAGAATCAAACTGCACTCCGTACCCTGCGTCTTGCGCAGAGCCTCCAAAATAAGTAGACCAAGATAGATTTTGAAGTCCTGAATCCAAGACAAACATACAAGCATCAGAAAACCCTCCTCCATAGGTCGTTTGAGGAGCTCCAGCTGTGGTAGGAAAATTAGTTGAATTAGTTGTAGATGTAACAATTGCACTTCCTGAGGAATCAATAGTAATCTCACCTCTAAATGCATCTCCATAATTGTAGGCTAATAATGCATCCGTATTTACTCCATCATTCCCTGATCCTCCAACAAAAGTGGAACCCAATAAAGTCGTTCCTGCTACATTAAATTTTGTTACAAAGATATCTGAACCTTGGAAATAATAAATTCCTGAGTAAAGTGGTCTCACATCAACCCCTGCGCCAAAAGTACCATCATACGCTCCTATTGTGGTAGGATAATTTCGAGAACCAGTTGTTCCCATAACAAACAATTCATTGTTGTCATTTACTGCTAAACTATGCGGAGCCTCACTGTTTGAACCTCCTAGGTATGTGGAATACAATAAATTTGTTCCGTTTGCATTGAATTTACTGATTGCTATATCGACATAGTACCAAGGTGCCGCATTAAATGCTGTTTGATGTGCACCAATAGTTACTGGATAAACACCCGTGCCAAAAACAATTCCACCTGCATACGTATTTTCGTTATTATCATAAGTTGCTGTAAATCCAAAATTATCAGCCGTAGAACCTGAATAGGTGGAAAATACTACGATTGGGTCAATAATTAATTCCTTGGTTTTGTCGTATCCATTCGGAAATTCAAATGACAATTCCGAACCATGAAGTACATATTTACATGGGACCTTAACTCTATTTCCATTAATTAATTGATAAGCAAAGGGTTTTGCTTCTTCGATATTGTTTATTGTGTTTTCAATGATTAATTTGCCCCCTTGCAAATACAGATCATCTGCTCCCAAATAGTTGATTCTAATCTCTGATTCATTGGCTCCAGGCTTAACAATAAAGTCGTATTTAGTTGAACCAAATTCAGTATAAATAGAAAGGTCTATGTTTTGGTAAAGGTTTTGGTAGGTTACTTTGGATGTCGATCTAACCTCAGATTTCCATTGAGATTTATCATCTCCCATGAAGTAATTATAGTAAAACGAAGATTCATCTTCTTTCTTCAGAACCACAGAAGAATTGGCATTAAGGAATTTTGTCTTAATCGCATGAGATTTTATGAAACTAGGGGCTGGAGTTGTTTTGTCGTCATGCATACTTTGAATATATGACTTCTCGTAAAGTGAATACGTGAAACCATCTTGTTCAAGAAACAAATTTCCATCAGCTAAAATTTGATTATACTCAATTCTAGAGTCCCACTGCCCTTTGTTTTCTATAAAAACTTTATCGGATTGTGCTGACCCCAAGAAAGATAAAAGCAAAAATGATATTAATAGTTTTTTATTCAAATCGACTGGGTAGGTCTCCTTGATTACGGGAATGAATGAAAAAAGTTATAAATTCTGGAAGGTTTTTAACAATTGATTGTTTACTTCTTTAGCACCCAAAGAGAATTGCTATAGGTTTTCTTGGTCTCTTTCATGAAAGATTTAGCCTCTTTTCTAGTTGCAAAACTCTCAATTGCAACACGATACAATTTTCCCTTTTTGTCTACTACGCTTGCTTGATTTCCTTTTTCAGTCCAAGTTTGCACTAAATTATCTGCATTTTCTTTCACACTAAAACAACCTGCTATTACGTGATATTTCAATTCCTGAGGAATTTCTTTCACAACATTGAACGTAGAATCAACCTTTTCTGGAATAATCT
>JBDMYC010000242.1:0-3069 GCA_039770535.1 Flavobacteriales bacterium | reverse complement strand
GTTACTCAAAAATTTACTGCTCACGGAGTACAGATTACTGTTGGAGTTTTATTTTAGAAAAATAAATGTTTAATTATTTAAGAAACACCTATTTTTACGTAGGTGTTTTTTTTATGCCTAAAAATTGATAGAGAATGAAAACAAAAAAAGTAATAGAGCACATTGTAACTTGGCTAGATGAGTATGCATCAAAAGCTGGGATGGAAGGATTTGTATTGGGAATTTCTGGAGGAATAGATTCTGCAGTAACTTCAGCACTCTGTGCCATGACAGGAAAAAAACTAATTTGTCTCAATTTACCTATTCATCAAGCTCCCAGTCAATTCGAAAGAAGTAACAATCACATTGCTTGGCTCAAAGAGAACTTTGATGGAGTGAGTTCTGAAGTGGTAGATTTGACAGCTACATTTGACCAAACTTGTGCTGATTTTCCTGAAGGAATTCAAGATGATTTGACAATGGCCAATGTCCGTGCAAGACTCAGAATGACAACTTTGTATGCTTTTGCGGGTCATCATAAATATTTGGTAGCTGGGACGGGTAACAAAGTAGAGGACTTTGGAGTAGGATTTTTTACAAAATATGGAGATGGAGGAGTTGATTTGAGTCCGATAGCAGATTTGATGAAAACAGAAGTTTTTGCAATTGCAGCTGAATTGAATATCATTGAAGAAATTCAGCAGGCAAAACCAACAGATGGATTATGGGGAGATGACCGAACAGATGAAGATCAAATAGGTGCAAGTTATCCCGAACTTGAGTGGGCAATGCGATATATTGAACACAATGAAACAATTGAGCTTACAGAGAGACAAGAAGAGGTGATGAGTATATATAAAAGACTGAATAGGGCCAACCAGCATAAAATGATGCCGATTCCTGTGTGTCAAATACCTAAGGATTACTTTAATTAAATGTTAAATTGAGATGAAATGTTTTTTTAACAAGAACCAAAACCTTATCTTTGGATTGCTTTAAAAATTATGTCAGACAGTCTAGTAATAATACCCACTTACAATGAGAAAGAGAACATTGAGAAAATGATCCGAAAGGTTCATTCGCTCCCTAAGGCCTTTCATATTCTTATTGTGGATGACGGTTCACCAGATGGAACAGGAGACATAGTAAAAAGTCTACAAACAGAATTTCCTGACAGTCTTCATATCGAAGAAAGACAAGGTAAACTAGGGTTGGGAACAGCTTACATTCACGGATTTAAATGGGGATTGGAAAAAGGATACGATTACATCTTTGAGATGGATGCCGATTTTTCTCACCCTGTAGATAAATTGCCTGCTTTGTATGAAGCCTGCGCAAAAGACGGTTACGATTTTAGTATTGGTTCTCGTTATGTAAAAGGTGGAGGAGTGAGCAATTGGGATAAGAAAAGATTGTATTTGTCTTATTTTGCATCTATTTATGTGCGTTCTATTCTTTGGGTTTCTATCAAAGATACTACCGCAGGTTTTATGTGTTACTCACGAAAAGTATTGGAAACGATAGATTTAGATTCTATAAAATTTATTGGGTATGCATTTCAGATAGAAATGAAATACACAGCAACTAAACTAGGATTTAAAGGGAAAGAAGTGCCAATTACGTTTAAAGACAGAGAACTAGGAAATTCAAAAATGGATACATCTATTTTTAAAGAAGCTATTTTTGGTATGTTTAAACTTAGGTTTAAAAAGATTAGAGCCAAGAAGTAAACGGAACTTCTATTTCTATTTAATGACATTAGCTTGTTTTCTCAAAAGAGAAAAGTCTTGTTTCTTATGGGTTCTAACAATTAATATTTTTCTCATTTTCAGTTCAGTTCAAAATTCATGTCAGTTTTCAAATGTATTGTTGCTATTCATTTACATTTAAAAAAGAATAAATAAACAATCTCCATTCCTTTCAATTCATCTTATCAATCCTTATTTTTACTCATCAAAAAATAAACTATGGCAACACTCCTCATAAAAAACGGAAAACTAGTAAACGAAGGAAAAATTGAAGAAAAAGATATCCTTGTTATAAACGATAAAATCGAAAAAATCGGGGTCAATTTAACTCATGATTCTGCTGAGGTGATTGATGCAAAAGGGAACTATGTTTTGCCAGGAGCAATAGATGATCAAGTTCATTTTAGAGAGCCAGGATTAACACACAAAGCCAATTTATTTACAGAGTCTAGAGCAGCCGTAGCAGGAGGAATTACTTCTTTTATGGAAATGCCGAATACGGTTCCCAATACTTTGACACAAGAATTATTGGAAGACAAATATCAAATTGCTGCAAAAAGCTCATTGGCAAATTACTCTTTCTTCATGGGAGCATCAAACGATAACATTGAGGAAGTTTTGAAAACCGACCCAAAAACAGTGTGTGGGGTAAAAGTATTCATGGGATCTTCCACGGGAAATATGTTGGTAGATAATGAAACGACTCTAACCAATATTTTTTCTCAATGTAAAATGCTTATCGCTACACATTGCGAGGACGAAGCAACCGTGAGAAAAAACTTAGCAGAGTACAAAGAGAAATACGGAGACGACATCCCTATGGAATTTCATCCAATTATTAGAAGTGAAGAAGCGTGTTATTTGTCTTCGTCTTTGGCGGTAAGTTTAGCAAAGAAATATGATACTAGATTACATATCTTACATATTTCTACAGCAAAAGAATTGAGTTTGTTTAATAACAATATTCCACTGGAAGAGAAAAGAATAACAGCTGAAGCTTGTACACACCACATGTGGTTTGACGATAGTCAATACAAGACAAAAGGCGCAAGAATAAAATGGAATCCTGCTGTAAAAAAAACAAGCGACAGAGATGCAATTTTACAAGCGGTTAATGACAATGTAATTGATGTAATTGCCACAGATCATGCACCTCACACCATTGAAGAGAAAGATGAATTGTACACCAAAGCTTCTTCTGGAGGGCCATTGGTTCAGCATGCTTTATTGGCTATGTTTGAATTGTACAAACAAGGGAAAATTGAGTTGACACAGATAGTAAAAAAGTTTAGCCATGATGTGGCGATTTGTTTTGAGATTGAGAAAAGAGGATATTTGAGAG
>JBDMYC010000241.1:0-4474 GCA_039770535.1 Flavobacteriales bacterium | reverse complement strand
GGTTTCAAACTTAAAAGCTAAAAATGGCGAATATTCAAGCCAAATTTATATCATTAAAAACAAATAAATTACTGCAATTTATTGTCTATTCCAATCTTTGGATTTCTCTTGGAACCATGCTTCTTTGCTGGCAAGTCTTTTACCTGAATAATTTAGAAATCAATCGTTTTTATCTGCTTTTTGTCTTTCTCTCTACTTTGGTTTCTTACACTGCACAAAGGCTTTTTAGGTTAAAAAGCATTGCTGAAATCAACTCAAAGGTTTGGGTAGTTCAAAATCAGACGACTGCAACTATCCTTGTATTAATTGGCCTAATCGGTTCTCTTTTCACTCTCAGCTTTTTTATTTCTTTTACAGTCATAGCTTGGCTAATTCCTACAGGGATTATTTCATTGCTTTACTCTCTGAAAAGACTGAGAGATGTTCCCTATCTAAAAATATTCTTGATTGCTATCAGCTGGGGAATTGTATGTGGCGTTCTACCTTTCATCCTGGCCAATATTTTCGACTACGAATTAATTATAATTAATTTTTTAATTGTAACTAGCTACATTACAGCAATCACTATTCCTTTTGATATAAGAGATTTGGGACTGGACGAAGATTCTAAAAGAACACTCCCGCAGCTACTGGGAGCTAAAAAAGCAAAAAATTACGGGCTGGTAGTTCTTGGCTTAAGCACCCTTCTTTTCTTCGCTACTTTCACAACTTCTCAGTCTTTGAGTTTCCTATTTTCAAGTCTCATTTCTGGAATTTTAATCTATTTTTCAAACGAAAAAAAAAGTGATTTATACTTTACTTTTCTGATTGACGGACATATAATACTTCAATTTCTATTGATATTCTTCTTTAGTTAAGCATAAATCATTAAATTTAACGCCTAATGAAATCCAACAAATGAAGAAAGTTTACCTATTACTTTTACTGACAGGGGTCTGTAATTCCTTTTTTACTCAAGACAAATCAAATGAAGCACAAATTCACGGAAACGTGCAAACTGATGTTCAATACTACAACCCCGATTCATTGATAGGTGCGCCAGCAGTGCCAGAAAAAATGCTAATGAATGGATTTGCTAATATCAATTTCACAAAAGGTAATTTCTCGGCTGGTATTCGTTATGAATCTTATCTAAATGCGCTTCAGGGTTTCCCTACTGGCTACCGTGGAAATGGAATTGGATACAGATTTGCGTCATACAAGCTAGACAAAATTGAGGTAACTGCAGGAAATTTTTACGAGCAATTCGGAAGTGGAATGGTACTGCGAGCTTATGAAGAGAGAGGACTTGGATACGACAATGCTCTTGATGGATTTAGAATAAAATACAATCCTTATCGAGGTGTTTATTTGAAAGGTATTTATGGTAAACAAAGACTTTTCTTTGAAACTGGACCCGGAATAGTGAGAGGTTTGGACGGAGAAATAGTAATTAACGAACTGTCTGACTCTCTAGAAAAACTAAAAACGAGAATCACAGTTGGAGGAAGTTTTGTAAGTAAATATCAAGTAGATGACAATCAAGCTTTGGTTTTACCAGAAAACGTAGGTGCTTACTCCGGTAGAGTTAATATTTACCGAGGTCCTTTGGCAGTGAGTGCAGAATACACTGAAAAAATTAATGACCCTTCGGCAGACAATAATTTTATCTTTAAAAAAGGACAAGCATTGTTGATTAATACTGCCTATTCTGTCAAAGGATTTGGCGCTTCTTTTACAGCAAAATCTATCGACAACATGAGCTTTAGATCGGATAGAAATGCAGGAGAAACAGATGTATTTATCAATTATCTGCCAAGTACGGCCAAACAACACACTTACAACTTGCCTGCAACACTTTATCCTTATGCTGTACAGCCAAATGGGGAAGTTGCTTACCAGGCAGACATTTCATACAAACTAAAAAGAAAAAAGAGGTTGAATGCAGACGGAACTGTAAATAAAACTGGATTTAATTGGAGAAAATATGCAACCTATTTTTCTGTAAATTGGTCTACCGCTCATGCGCTCGATAGTAACTCTGCAGGTCTCGATTCCGCCTCTCAGCAAGGGTATACAACTAACTTTTTTAGACCTGGAAGAAGAGTTTACTTCAGTGACTTCAACATTGAGATAAAAAGAAAATTAACCAAAAAAGCACGATTTGTATATTCGTATTTCAACATGCGATACGACAAAGATATCATTGAAGGAAAAGTGAACGAAGGAGTTGTAAATGCTAGAATTCATGTATTGGATTTTACCTATAAATTCAATACAAAAAATACAGTGAGGTTTGAGGCTCAGCATTTGAGTACAAACAAAGATGGATTCTATAAAGACCAAGGAAATTGGGCTACAGGATTGATAGAATATACCATTTCTCCGGGATGGTCGTTCTCATTATTGGATCAATACAATTATGGAAATGACGAAGAAGAGAAAAAAATTCACTACTTATTTGGCTCTGTTGGGTACATTCATGATGCTACAAGATTTACCCTGAGTTATGGAAGACAAAGAGCTGGTATTTTCTGTATTGGAGGAGTTTGCCGAGTTGTGCCAGCTTCGAATGGAATCTCATTCTCCATGACTAGTACATTTTAATTGTAAATTGTCTATTTTTATTAACCTAATATATACACCTATGAAAAACCTAATATTTATCCTTGGAGTTCTTTTAGCATTCTCCTGCGACTATGTTGATGAACCTCTTGTGAAGACAGAAGGTGGAGCTGGTGATTGTGTAGCACCTACTTTTCCACAAAATACAAACACGAAACGAAATATATTAATCGAGGATTTTACAGGACAACAATGTACATTCTGTCCTGCAGCCGCTTATATTATTGATACGATAAAAGACAATCTTGGGAGCCAAATTATCCCTGTTGGACTACACGTGGGTGGTTTTTCAGTTCCGTTAACCTCCGGAACGAAGTACAGAACTGATTTTAGAACGCCAGGAGGAACAGAGATTTACAATAGATTTGCCCCAAACGCGCCTCAACCTGCGCTAATGGTAAATAGATATGATGGATTTAACACTCCTGCTAGTTTTAACATTAGTTATTTTGCTTTATCCACTAATGTTCGTTCCATGATAAATGACGTTCCTACACTTAACATGCAGTCGCTTACCTCCACAGATCCTTCTACAGGCGACATCTGTGTTTTCACAGAAGTAGAAGTACTGACAACTTTGAGTGACGATCACAGTATCGTAGTAATGCTTCTTGAAGATAGTATCATTGACTGGCAGAAATATTCTGGTTCGCTAGGAGACCCCATTTACGGAAGTGGACAAAGAGATATTCCAGATTACAAACATGAGCATGTATTGAGAAAAAGTGTGAATGGATGGCAAGGAAAAACAATTTTGAGTTCTGCCAATGCAGTTGGAGAAAAAATAATAGAAACAAATAAAATTCTTGGCGCAGACTTGGACGGCTCATGGAATTCCTCAAAGTTTGAAATTGTTACTTTCGTTTACAACAACAGAACCAAAGAAGTGATGCAGGCAGCTCATACTAAATTGTAAGAAACACTATTAAATAGCAGTTTAAAAATCAACCTTTAAAATCGGTTGATTTTTTTATGCTCCCAAAACAACTGCTCTGTTGTCATCCACATGCCCAACATGAATGTCATAATAGGTCAGAAAATCGTATTCTGATATACAATTATCTATTATTTGCTTGACAGAAAAACCAAAATCATCCTCTTTTATTCCCGAAAACTGTCCAATTAATAGTCCTTCTATTCCTTCAAATTTTCCTGCTTTTTTAAGTGCGAAAAACATTCTATCAATGTTGTAAGCGTATTCTCCAATATCTTCCAGTAACAATACTTTCCCTTTGGTATCAATATCAGAATTAGTCCCCAACAAGCTGTATATAATTGCCAAGTTTCCACCTACTATTTCTTTCCCTTGAAAAGGGTTAGGTAACTGGTAATTTTTATCAAAAAGCGCATTTCTTAGCGAATCCATTGTAATTTCTGGAGTGGACGCAAAACTATTGGGCATTGGTCCGTGAATAGTTGCAATTCCCATACCATTAACTTGATTATGCAGAACCGTCACATCACTGAAACCAACAATCCATTTGGGACTCTTTTGGAAACCTGAGAAATCAATAGCATCTATAATTCTTACCAATCCATAACCTCCACGAGAACAGAATATTGCTTTGATGGAATCATCATCCAGAGCAGCTTGCAAATCGCTAGCTCGATCTTTGTCTTTTCCTGCCATTTTATTGTGTACGGAAAAAGCGTGAGCTCCGAATTTTACATTCAGTCCCCACGCTTCTAATTTTTTACAAGCTAATCGCACTTTTCCTTCTTCTACCTTACCCGAGGATGAAATTACAATTACATTGTCGCCTTTCTTTAATGCTGCTGGTCTCATGATTTAATATTTAAAACCTAAGATAAATAAATTATCGCAGTACAAAGAAATTAATCTTCTTAGTCATCAGAATCTCCATCTAGC
>JBDMYC010000240.1:0-8801 GCA_039770535.1 Flavobacteriales bacterium | reverse complement strand
TTTGCCCTCCTGTGAATATTGGCACAGAAAGATTTAATCCCCAAATTGTAGTTGGAAACCAAGGATTACCACTTTGTAAAAAATCAAAGTCATTTCTCAATGCATTCTGCTGGTGATTAAGGAAAGCACTTAGAGTTGGTAGGTATTGAGATTGCTCGTACTTTACGTTTAGTTTGCTCAATTCCAACTGCTTATTAAGCAACATGAAATCTATATTTTGGTTAATATCACTCGTTACCTCTGTATTTTCTGGAGTTAATGCCACTACTACAGATTCAAAATCTGAGGTTAAATTGATGTCTTGATTGAAATCATAACCCATTTGCAGTTTCAACACATTTTTTGCGTTTTCTAGTTGCCTTTTTGCATTCGCTAATGCATTTTTAGAATTAAGCACATTCAAACTTAACTGTGTTACATTATCTTCTTCAATTAAACCTTCTGCAAAAATTGCTTTGGTCTCTTTGTATATTTTGTCAGAAGTGGCACTAATTTCTTTCAAAGACTGCACTGTTTTGTCAGCAACCAATACTCCGTAGTAAGCTTTCATTACAAGTTCTTTAGTATCAATGATACTTTTGTCTTTTTGGTACTCACTTACAGCCTTGTAGGTTTTGCTTGTCTGAAGTCCAACTATATAACTCCCGCTAAATAACAGTTGATTTACAGATAGAGCTCCATTTGCAGTGTAATTTGTACCAAATTGAAGTGCAATTAATTCATTGGGATCTCCAGCAGGATTCAGAGCATTTCCTGGTAAAACAGAGATGGGAATATCAATGAAATTTTGAAATTGACCAGAAGCACTTACCTGAGGCAATCCAATTCCTGTTGTTTCTCTTACTTTTTGATTGGCACTTTCGATACCAAGTTGAGCATTTTTGATGGTATTGTTATTCTTAATGGAATAATCAATTGCCTCTGCTATGGAAAAACTAGTTTGTCCATAACTCAAAGAAATTGAGCTCATTAAAATAACGATTAGTAGGTTATTCTTTTTCATAGGTTATTCTTTTTCTTTTAAATATTTTAATCCTTCTTTACTTACTATTCCTTTCAGGTGATAACGCATCATTTCTGCATATACTTCCTCAAACGAAAACTTATCGCTAGGGAATAAATCCATATCAAATAACAAATCAATTTTCTCAGAGTACAGTTTAGAAACTACTTCTGGATTTAGATTTTTTCTGTACAAACCTTCATTCAATCCTCTTTCCAAGTTATTCTTAATACACTCGTTAACATAGCCTCTCTTGTGCTCAATGAATTTCGCCCAAGTTTTTTTGTGGTATTTTTCCAAATCATACATCACAGAAGTATTCAAGCCTTTTAACTTTTCTGCTATAATAGCAGAAAAAGCATACGTTTCTTCAATTGCATTCCCTGCTAGGCAACACGTATTCTCCATCAACTCTTTTTCCTCTTCTATATCCAGCATCATCAATGTATCTACAATATCGTCTTTGTCTTTAAAATACTTGTACAAAGTTTTTTTAGAAATAGACAGATTCTTTGAAATATCGGCCATAGTAACGCTCTTGATTCCAAATTTCATAAATTGGTCAAAAATTACTTGTAAATATTTCTCTTTTGTTTGATTCATTAGTGCAAATGTAAAACAAAATACCTTAAAAGGAAACGTTTTGCACAAAAAAAGTTTCCAATGTATACAGATGCTGTTACAATCCTTAATAACAGCACTTTAAATAGTAAACAAATATTTGTTTTCGAAAACTTTAGCGTTTAATTGTTCATAATGTTCAAAAATAAAAATCATGAGCGACAGATTAAGTCAGAGGTAGTTTTCTTTTTAAAACAATAAGTCAAAATTTATCCTTTTTACTTTTATCTTTGAAATATGATAAACGGAATAACAAAATACGATAAAACACAGAAAACAAAATATGACTTCTCAGTATTGATTCCTTCTTGGAATAACCTAGAAATCCTAAAAAATTGTTTGATGAGTATTGAGAAAAACTCTTCGCTTGCTATTCAACCAATTATAATTGTGAACGAGGGGAAAGATGGAACTGTGGAGTGGCTGCAACAACAGAAGTATGATTTTATTCACGCCAAAGAGAATATTGGAATTTGTTACGCTCTGAATATTTGCCGTTCGCTTATCAAGTCTGATTATGTGGTTTACCTCAATGACGACATGTATGTATTGCCAGGATGGGACACTGGTTTTCAGGGCGAAATAAATTCCTATCAAGGAAAAGATTTTATGTTCTCGGGAACTATGATAGAGCCAACCAATACTGGAAATAATTGTGTGATTGTAAAGAATTACGGAAACGGAATCGATAATTTTGAAGAGGAAAAATTGTTAGCTGAGTATAAATCCTTGGAAAAAAACGACTGGAGCGGAAGCACTTGGCCTCCCAATGTGGTGCACATAGATTTGTGGGATATGGTTGGTGGATTAAGCACAGAGTTTAGCCCAGGAATGTACTCAGATCCGGATTTTTCAAAAAAGATCTACGAAGCAGGAATAAGAAATTTCAAAGGAATTTCTGATGTGAGAGTATATCATTTTGGGTCAAAATCTACCAAACGAGTAAAGAAAAATACAGGACGAAAAATGTTTATCCAGAAATGGGGAATGAGTTCTGGGGATTTTACCAAGCAGTTTCTTAATCAGGGGAATGAGTATAAAGGGAAATTGGAAGAAACTAAATTAGATGGGGTGAAAAAGTTAAAAATTTGGGTGAAAAGGTTGATGAATTAGTTAACCCTCTACAGCCTTCAAGCTCAAATCCAAATTCTTTACAGAATGAGTAAGAGCACCCATAGAAATATAGTCTACACCACAAAGAGCATATTCTCTTACAGTCTCAATAGTAATTCCTCCTGAAGCTTCTATTTCGTATTTATCTCCTATTAAAGCAACTGCAGTTTTAATGTCAGCATAACTAAAGTTATCCAACATAATTCTGTCTACATTTCCATATTTCAGAACTTCATTTACTTCATCCAGATTTCGGGTCTCAATTACAATTCTCAAATCTTTATTATTGTCTTTCAAATACTGCTGAGTTTTTAAAATAGCTTTTTCTATTCCTCCAGCATAATCTATGTGATTGTCTTTTAACATTATCATATCATACAAGCCAAATCTGTGATTCATCCCTCCTCCTATTCTTACAGCCCATTTTTCTAGGAATCTTAATAAAGGAGTTGTTTTTCTGGTATCCAACACCATTGTTTTTAAATCTTCAATTTGAGAAGAAACTTGATAAGTCATAGTTGCAACCGCACTCATTCTTTGCATGCAATTAAGAACCAACCTTTCTGCTTTTAATATGCAATGTGTGTTTCCACTGATGTAAAAGGCTACATCTCCATCTTTCATTTTATCTCCATCTTTCATCATGATTTCCATGGAAGCTGAAGGATCAAAATACTTAAATATTTTTTCTGCCAGCTCAACTCCTGCAAGGATTCCTTCTTGCTTTACCAATAATCTTGCTTTACCTGTTACATGATCTGGAATACATGCAAGCGCAGAATGATCTCCATCTTTGATATCTTCTTTCTTGCATAATTCTATGAAATCGTGAATTTCTTGGTCTGTTACTTTCATTGGTGTTTTTTTTTCAAATATAGAGATTTATTGATAAGATAATTTCATCCCCTCGATAAAAAATTTTAACTTTGTTTCCCAGTTACCCAATCCATTCAAAACAATAAATGAATAAAACAAAGTACATATTTGTAACTGGCGGAGTTACTTCTTCACTCGGAAAAGGAATCGTTTCAGCTTCTCTTGCAAAACTATTGCAAGCTAGAGACTTAAGAGTTACAATCCAAAAATTAGATCCTTACATTAATATAGACCCAGGAACACTTAATCCTTACGAACATGGAGAATGTTTCGTAACGAATGATGGTGCAGAAACTGATCTAGATTTAGGTCATTATGAGCGTTTTTTAGATATTTCTACTTCGCAAGCCAATAACATTACAACAGGTCGTATTTACCAGTCAGTTATTAACAAAGAGAGGCAAGGAGTTTATTTGGGAAAAACCGTACAAGTTATTCCCCACATTACTAATGAAATAATTGATAGTGTGAAGCTACTTGGCGAAAACAATGACTATGATGTGGTAATTACTGAAATTGGTGGAACCATTGGTGACATTGAGTCTCTTCCTTTTGCGGAAGCAGTGAGACAAATGAAATGGGAAATGCCAAAAGATTGTTTGGTAATTCATTTAACTTTAGTTCCTTATTTAGCTGCAGCTGGAGAATTGAAAACTAAGCCGACACAGCACTCAGTAAAGAAATTACAAGAATTAGGAGTTCAGCCTGACATATTAGTTTGTAGAACTGAACACGAATTGGACGAAGACATTCGTTTCAAAATCGCTAGATTTTGTAATGTTTCCAACAACTCTGTGATACAATCGATTGATGCAAAAAGCATTTACCAGGTTCCTTTGCTTATGCAAGAGGAAGGATTGGACAAAGTAGTGATAGAAAAATTAGCTATTGAGACCAAAAAATTACCTGAGCTTCACAAGTGGAACAAATTTTTAGAAAATGAAGCAAATCCAAAACATGAAATTACTGTTGGTTTGGTTGGAAAATATGTAGAATTACAGGACTCATATAAATCGATAATAGAATCGTTAAATATTGCAGGTGTTTCCAATTCATGCAAAGTGAAATTGAAATGGCTGCATTCTGAAAAAATAACAGCAAAAAATGTAGAGAAAAAACTTTCTGGATTACATGGAGTTCTTGTTGCACCTGGTTTTGGAGAAAGAGGAATTGAAGGAAAAATAGAAGCGATACGTTTTGTAAGAGAAAACAACATTCCATTCTTGGGAATTTGCCTTGGAATGCAATGTGCTGTTATAGAATACGCCAGAAATGTTCTTGACCTTAAAAAAGCACACACTGTGGAGATAAACGAAGAAACTCCTCACCCCGTGATTGATATTATGGAAGAGCAGAAAAACATCAGTAATATGGGCGGAACTATGAGACTGGGAGAATACAACTGTGAGCTAGATAAAAACTCAAATGCTTTCAATTGTTATCAAAATATAGCTATCAGTGAAAGACATAGACACAGGTATGAATTTAACAACAAATACCTAGAGTTTTTTGAAAAGAGCGGAATGAAGGCTACTGGAAAAAATCCTGATTCTGAATTAGTAGAGATTGTAGAAATACCAGCTCACAAATGGTTTACTGGAGTGCAGTTTCACCCTGAGTACAAAAGTTCTGTAGAAACACCCCACCCGCTTTTTGTAGGATTTGTAAATGCTTGCATGAATTAAGAAAAATAAAAAAAAGTCCTGATTGATTCAGGACTTTTTTTTTACCTAATTTTTATTTCTCTTCTTTCTAGCCTTTTTTCTTTTCAGGTAGTCCTCTAACTCTTTACCCTCAATTTTATGACCTTTTCGGTAATAGACTTTAGATTTTTCTTTGCCTACTCCATCATAAATCCGAGAAAACCCATTTTTTACTCCGTGCTTGTAATACGTTTCATTCTTTTTGTAACCAGTAGCATAATAAGTAGTAACCTTTCCCTCGAATAAACCAAGCGCATAAGTTCCTTCAGTTAATAATTTTCCTTTTCGGTAAAATTTTTGATAATCTCCGTCCCTTTCTCCATTCGTATAATTTGCAATTTCTAGAACATTAGGTCTTCCCTCATCCACTTTGGGATTGAAAGGATAAAAAACAATACATCTCCCATGTTTTTCTCCTCTTCGGTAATTGTCTTTAGAAATATAATTCCCCCATTCATCTAGATAAACCCAAGTGCTGTCTTTCTTTTGGTTAACATACTTGCCCGTACTCATCAATTTCCCATTTGGATAATAAGTGCTTGCATAGGAATTATATCCATCATTAAAATAAGTGTTCTTGGCTTTCACTTTTCCAGTTTCGTAATAAAAGACAAATAATCCTGTAGCCTTATCGTCTTTAAAAGTTCCTTTGTACAGGATCTCTTTTTTTCCCTCGTAAGTTTTGATCCATTTCCCTTGCTTTCTTCCTTGAGCATCTTTCTTATTAATGTCTTGCGCAAAGGAGTTGCCCGCAAATAATGCGAGGAAAAGCATAAATAAATTTGTCTTCAATTTCATTCTTTTTTATGATTGATATAGTATTAACTAAAAGTATGCCAAAAAGTTACATTTCAAAATAACTTTATTTTAAAACATAGATTTTATTATCCGTAATTTATGTGTGTATTTGTTCATATCAGACCTAAAAATACCTTGATGATCAATAGAATCAATACGAACATGGCCAGAAGCATGAATGATTTTATTTTCAGGCAACAAAATTCCTACATGCATAATAATCCCCTCAGTATTATCAAAATATATTAAATCTCCTGGAGTCGCTTCCTCAAGAAAACTTACAGTTTCTCCAACAGTGGCCTGATCCTTTGCATCCCTCGGAATTTGTATTCCGTGCAGCAAATATGTCATTTGAGTTAATCCAGAACAATCTATTCCGTAAGGTGAATTTCCTCCCCACAGATAAGGGCTATTCAAATATTCGAGGGCGGTTGAAACAATATTTTCTTTTTTAGTTTCAAAACTGTGATTTGTATTTCCTAAAAAACGAAATTTACTATCTCCAAACGAGAGAGTTCCACTGTCGTAATTAGGCAATAAACACCCTTTAACTAAATGAGTGACCTCACTGTTTTTGATATGAACAATTGATGAAGTAATATCTTTTACTCTCACCTCTTTCTGAGAGTATATAGAGTTGAACTCAGCTTCTTCAATAAAGCAAATATGCTTTGTGTCAATCCAGCAAGTATAGTCATACTTTGCCATTTTAATCTGTGTCCAATTATTATTTACTTCTAGCACATAAAGAAGATCTCCAAAAACTAATTGCATCTTAATTTCAGCTGCGTCAGCATGATCTGCTCTTCCGGGTGAGATTACCACTTGACAAATTCCGTATTTCATAGGATAATTATACCTTTATATATTCAATACAATATTACTAAAAATAAAGCGAAATGATAGAAGCCATAATATTTGATATGGACGGAGTTTTAATAGACTCTGAACCTTTGTGGAAAAAAGCCATTATCAATGTAATGAAAAGATACGGATTTGATTTCTCAATTGAAATGTGCAATAGAACAAAGGGAATGCGAGTGGATGAAGTAATTAGGTATTGGAAAACAGAACTACAGGCTGATTTTGATACAAATAAATTAGCCAAAGAAATCGTAGAAGAAGTTATTTTCTTAATCAAGCAAGAGGGCAAACCTATGCTTGGCTTATCAGAATTATTAGAAAAAGCAAAAAACAATAACTTAAAAATTGCTTTAGCAAGTTCGTCTCCCTCTCTGATAATAAATGTAGTTCTAAAAAAGCTCAATATTACTGAGTATTTTGATATTGTTCAATCTGCAGAGAAAGAGGAATATGGAAAACCGCATCCAGGAGTTTTTATTACGACTGCAACAAAACTTGAGATTGAGCCAGTAAATTGCTTAGTTATTGAGGATTCCTTGCACGGAGTGATTGCGGGAAAAGCAGCAAAGATGAAAGTAATTGCAATGCCCGAAAAAAAGGAAAAGAAACTAAATCAATTTGCAATTGCCGATCAGATAGTTAATAATCTGTTGGAAATTAAATTTTGATAAACCTATATAAAACGTATTTTTAAAAAAAGAAAAAAAATGATTGTATTAGCAAATGACGGAATATCTCCATCAGGAGAAGAAAAATTAAAAGAATATGGTTACGAGGTTATCACTAATCACATTCCTCAGGACCAATTGATCACATATATCAATGAAAATAAAGTTGCTGCAATTGCTGTGCGAAGTGCAACAACTGTTAGAAAAGATTTAATTGACGCTTGCCCTAGCTTGAAATTTATTGGTCGAGGTGGTGTCGGAATGGATAATATTGATGTAGACTATGCCAGAGAAAAAGGTTTAACTGTAAACAATACGCCAGCAGCTTCTTCGCAATCAGTAGCCGAACTTGTGATCGCGCAAATGCTAAGTATCTCCAGATTTACTCACCTTGCTAACCGAGAAATGCCAGAAATGGGAGCCTCTGAATTTAAGGTTCTAAAAAAGAAATATGCCAAAGGAGTAGAATTGAGAGGTAAAACTCTCGGTATTGTAGGATTTGGAAGGATTGGGCAAAGCTTAGCTAAATATGCATTGGGTTGCGGAATGAAAGTAATTGCAGCAGACAACAAGCCAGTACCGAGCACTATTGAAATCGAATTTCATAACGGTCAAAAGATTGATGTTGCTATTGAAGGAGGAACAGCAGAAGAAGTTTATGCTGCAAGTGATTACATCTCTTTACATATTCCCAAACAAGCTAACGGATCGGCTGTAATTAATGAAGCTGAACTAGCCTTGATGAAAAATGGAGTAAGATTAATTAATGCTGCAAGAGGAGGAGTAATTGATGAAGATGCTCTTTTAAAAGCAATTGAAACAGGAAAAATTGCATATTGTGCACTAGATGTATTCGAAAATGAACCGAATCCAAGGCAAGATTTACTCGTTAACACAAAAATAACAGCAACTCCTCACATAGGTGCAGCCACCCTTGAAGCCCAAGATAGGATTGGAATTGAGTTAGCAGAAAGAATAAATGACTGTCTTTCAGGTTAAAAAAAGACAAAAAACAAATTCCGTTTTTTGCAACCTTAAAAAATAGTGTTACATTTGTCCTCGATAACAACTGAAACAAACAAACAAACAAAAACAAAAACAATGAAAAAAACACTATTATCTTTATTAGCAGTAGCTTCTTTTGGGTTCTCTATG
>JBDMYC010000239.1:0-2929 GCA_039770535.1 Flavobacteriales bacterium | reverse complement strand
TAATTATGGTAGAGATAATGACCTCATCAATATCACATACTTGTTTCATATAGGAATAAAAATCAATGGAACAATTGAGAATGAAATGGTGCTTCTTTCCAAAATCATTAACTAATTTTTTAAATGACTGCAAAATAGTAATGTCAGTTCCCCATTTATCTATGTCATTAAAAACAAGTGTTAGTCCATTTGATTCCTTGAGATTTTCCTCAAGACTCAACTCATTTCCAAATGCATTGCTAATTGATTTTTTAAAAGATTTGAGCACTAATTTGTTTTCGATAAGTGGGTCAATCGATACCACTTTTCTTTTTAGGATACGCGAAGAAACGTAATCAGAAAAGTACTTTTTCCCCGATAATTGTTCGCCAATTATCAGCAAAGAACCTCCAGATTTTTTGTTCAATAATCTGACTGCTTTTTCCGCTTGTTCAATCTCGGTTTCTCGATTTTCGACAATTAATGGAGCTGCATGATCACCCACAAATAATTTTTTATAGAAAAAAGGAATTGAATCTACTGTCGTTTTGGTTGCTTTCTTTTTCTCTACAAAGTTGGAAACAACAGAACTAGTGTTAACATTTGACTTATTTTTATTGCTAAATTCAGTCACCAAGAATTCGTCTCTTTGCTTGTCCAGAAAAGATAAGGTCTGCTTCACTTTCTTCTTTAGCTCTTTTTGGGACGAACTAAAAAAACGAGAGAATTTACTAGTTGCTACCCCTGTTTTCTTAATATACTTATTAATAACTTGGCTGTTACTAGCAATGAAATCATAATCCAATAATTTATATGTTTCTTCCAATTCTCCCTCCACTTTCGATACGTAATTCTTGAATCTAGTTTGGATTGCATCTGCCAATTGCTTTGAACCTTCTGCAAGCTCTGCTCGCATTTGCATTACCAAGTCAGTCTCGTTTTCAAAATCAATTGTCTCAAGAGTAATCGATTTATTTTTGAATCCACCCATGAGTTCGTTCAGGTCATTCTGCAAGTTATCTGATTCTAGATTTAGAGATTTAATCAACTTATTCTCTACCGAAAACAGAATTAGCTTTTGAAGTTGTATCGTGTTCAATTTCACTTCACTTCCTTGCAGCTCATTGAAATTATTAAGCGATTCCACATCCATGATATCCAGAGAATTAGTCAGTTTATAGACAATTTTTTCTACTTTCTTTATAGTCACATTCACCAATTCTTCTATATCAAAAGAGAATAGAGGCAATCTGTTTATGAATCTTATTAATTCAAGCTTGGAGTTCACTGTGTTTTCTGTGAGTGATGCATCCAACTTTTTGTACATATTAATTTGTACCAATTGAGGTTTTATGTTCAATCTATTGATTGAGTTTGTGGTATCATTAATCACTTTATCGATCTCTGGGTGAATTTCATGGAGAGAAATATCCAATAACACAGCATTATTTATCAGCTTGCTATTTCTTTTGAAATAAGCAGGAAAAGAATTTAAAACTCGCACCTGTTTTTTGAATTCTTTACTTCCTTTTTCTTCCGTTTTTTCCTCTATTTCCTCATTTATAGATAATAAATCCAACTTATTAGATAGTGAATAAATATAGTCTAAATTCAACTTAGTAAAGGAGGCCGAAAGCACTTTGTAATTCTCTTGCAACTTTAATTTCAACTCTTGAATTTCAGTTATAAATTGAGTGGTAAGCGAATCAAACTCCTCTTTTGTAAAAGCTTTTGATCTGTTTCTAAAGCCGTAGTAAGCATCTTTAATATCGTCCGATAATAGATTAATTAAAGTAGTGTTCTTGTAGATAAAAATCCCTCCTTGATTGAGATTTTTCGCAAAAATCTTAAGGTAAAAATTTTGATAATAAAAGGCTACAAAATCTCTATATCTGATTTTTCGCGAGGGAGAAATCCCTAATCTCTTCTTCTTGAAAGAGATCCACTTTTTAGCTCTTTGTTCGCTTTTAGTATCTCCATCAACTATTTGTAATTCTTCTTGCGAAAGTTCTCTGAGAATCTTCTTTGGTAACTTTATGTGGTAAACTGAATTTTGCTCCAATAGAGCGGAGATACTATCTTTGAATGCAATTTCGTTTTGCGACAGAAACTCTTCGTTATAGCTTTTTACATCATCCGAAAGCTGGGTAATGTATCGCTTAAAGGTGCTATCTAACAGTTCAACATTGGAGATTTTATTGGATGAAAATTGCTTATCCACACTATTTTTATTCTCCTGTAAAGTTATCTCTATGTGAGTTAAAAAAGATAGGTACTTACTGTGAATGGGCGCAAAAACAGAATCTAAAACATAGTTCGTATTTCTCTGATTGAAAACACGTAAATTGTTGAGCCAAGGAAATGAAAAGGAATCGGTATTCAATCCTATATTTGTTTCTATTTCTATTTCTGTTTCTTCTTCTTCAACCGCAACAGGAATAATTTCCTTTTCTTCCTCAAGATTTACCTCTGTTTCCTCAAAATGAGAGGAAGCTTTTACAAGTAAGGTTGTTCCTAATATCTTTACCAATTCATCTGTTTTCTCTACAAATTTTTCTTCATCATCTAAGTGATCAGGTACTCCCACAATAACCAAGTCAGAATCGTATGATTCAACTTTCATTATTTCATATAACTCTTTTTTTTCTAGTTCATTGTTGATGATTTTGGTTTTGGCATTAAGTCTATAATTAGAAACCAAAGTATTGATAATTTCTTCGAGTTGAATCTTTTTATCATTCTCCTCATTTACATATAAAATCCTCAATTGCGCCTGACGCCAATCGATTGAACTATTCATAAATTTAGCCAAATTTAGGGTCAATTCAGTTGTATTACTGAAATCACTCCACCAGATATCGATACTTTTCTTTGATCCAAATCCTCTTTGTTTGTCGTAATCTAGGTACAACACGTTATAATCCAATTCGCAAAGCTTATTTGTGAGCTG
>JBDMYC010000238.1:0-8934 GCA_039770535.1 Flavobacteriales bacterium | reverse complement strand
CAGAAAACACTGAATGGGAACAGCCGAAGCAACTACTAAAAAAGACATTTCTTTTGAAGAATTCAAAAACGAAATACTTGAAGATTACAGACTTGCACGAATAAGCAGAGAATTATCCTTACTAGGAAGAAGAGAAGTACTGACTGGAAAAGCAAAATTTGGAATTTTTGGAGACGGAAAAGAATTACCACAAATTGCACTTGCAAAACAGTTCAAAAATGGAGATTTCCGATCGGGCTATTACCGCGACCAAACTCTAATGATGGCCATTGGACAGATGGAACCTACTAACTTCTTTGCTGGATTGTATGCCGACACCAACCAAGAAAACGAACCATTTTCTGCTGGAAGACAAATGGGAGGACACTTCTCTACGCAAACTCTAAATCCAGATGGGACCTGGAAAAAATTGACTGAGCAAAAGAATTCTTCTGCAGATATTTCTCCAACAGCTGGACAAATGCCTAGATTACTAGGATTGGCTTTAGCCTCGAAAAAATTTCGTGAGAACGAAAATTTACACGAATACACAGATTTTTCGATCAAAGGAAATGAAGTAGCTTTTGGAACTATTGGTGATGCGAGTACAAGCGAAGGTTTATTTTTTGAAACAATGAATGCTGCTGGTGTGCTTCAAGTACCAATGGTAATGAGTGTTTGGGATGACGGACACGGAATTTCTGTTCCAAAAAAATACCAAACTACCAAGGAAAATATTTCTGAATTGCTAGCTGGACTTGAACAAACAGAAGATAAAGCTGGATTCAAAATTTACAATGTAAAAGGATGGGATTACCCCGGATTGTGCAGAACGTACCAAGAAGCAGTTGCCTATGCCAGAGAGCACCAAGTTCCGGCATTAGTTCACGTAGAGGAAGTTACACAACCACAAGGTCACTCTACTTCTGGATCGCACGAGCGATACAAATCGGAAGAAAGATTGCAATGGGAAGTTGAATATGATGGAATTGCACAATTCCGTAAATGGATTATTGACTATAAAAAAGAATACAAGCAAGAACTAGCAACTGAAGAAGAACTTGACACGATAGACAAAGAAGCAAAAAAGATTGTGCGTGATGCTAAAAAAGAAGCTTGGAGTAATTTTCTCTCTCCTTACTTGGCTGAGCAAAAATCTATGGTTGAATTACTTGAAAAAATTGCTTCGGGTAGTTCAAACAAAATGTTTATCGAGAAATTGGTCAATGAATTGAGCGCAAGCACTGAGCCTAGTAGAAAAGAAATTGTGTCGGCTGCAAAGAAAACTCTTCGCATTGTGAGAGATGAAAATTGTGCCAACAAAGAAGAACTTAAGGCTTGGATTAAACAAAGCGAAAAAGACAACTACGAGAGATACAGTTCTTATTTAGAAGCTTCTGGAGAGAAAAGCGCAATGAACATCACACCTATTGCTCCAACTTATGAAGGAGACGAAATGGTAGACGGAAGACTTATCTTGAGAAATAACTTCGACAAACAATTTGAGAAAAATCCTTTGATTTTCACTTTTGGAGAAGACACAGGAAAAATTGGTGGAGTGAATCAAAGTATGGAAGGTATGCAGGAGAAATATGGCGAAAGTCGTGTTACTGATACTGGAATTAGAGAAGCAACAATCATTGGACAAGGTATTGGAATGGCAATGAGAGGACTTCGACCAATTGCTGAAATTCAATATTTGGATTATTTACTTTACGGAATCCAAATCTTGAGTGATGATTTAGCTACCCTACAATACAGAACAAAAGGAACTCAAAAAGCTCCGTTAATTATAAGAACAAGAGGCCACAGACTAGAAGGCGTTTGGCATTCTGGATCACCAATGGGGATGATTATCAACTCATTAAGAGGAATTCATGTGTGTGTCCCAAGGAACATGACGATTGCTGCAGGATTTTACAACACGCTTTTAGAAAGTGACGATCCTGCTTTAGTTATAGAATGTTTGAATGGCTATAGAAGTAAGGAAAAGCTTCCTACTAACTTGGCAGAATACAGAACTCCGCTAGGAATTCCTGAGGTAACTAGAGAGGGAACAGACATTACTTTAGTTTCTTACGGTTCTACTTTCAATATTTGCACAGAAGTTGCAAAACAACTTGCCGAAGCAGATATCTCTGTAGAATTAATTGATGTGCAAACTTTATTGCCGTTTGATGTTAATCATTCGATAGTAGAATCTATAAAGAAAACAAATAGAGTCATATTTATTGACGAAGATGTGCCCGGAGGAGCAACTGCTTATATGCTTGACAAAGTATTAGTAGAACAAGAAGCTTACCAATATTTAGATTCAAAGCCAGTTACTTTGGCGTCACAACCGCACAGGCCAGCTTACGGAAGTGATGGAGATTATTTCTCTAAACCAAATGCTGAAACTATTTTCGAAGCGGTTTATAAAATCATGAACGAAGCTAATCCGTCAAAATATACAGAACTTTACTAGATATCTAATCAAAAAGATACTTCCCTCCTTTCGCAGTGACGTTTGGGGGGATTTTTTTGTCCTGAAAAAACTGATAACCTTCGTTTAAGTTCTTCCAAAAAGAATAGGATTTCAAAGCTTTCACTTTTGTGTTATTCATAATTTTTGATGTAAACCTAAAAGGAAAAATATGAATTCTTGCAAAGGGTTGATTGTTCTCCAAAGCAACTTGCAGTAAAGTATAAATTTCTTCAATATTATCATTTCCCATAGCGTAACAACCTATAGAAACGCATTTCCCGTGCACCATGAGCGCAGAACCAGTATAACCTTTTTGCCTCTCGCACGCATTGGGATATCCGATATTAAAAGACAAGTGATAACTGCTGTAAGGATTTAACTGAGAAGGCTTTACAAAATAGAACCCTTCGGGACTTTTTCCATCTCCTTGTTTTGTTTTTGTTCCCAAACCTCCAGAGTAATAACAAATATCGTAAGTTTTAAATAACGAAAATTGACCACTTTTTTTTATCCATACTTCAAATTCCTTCTCTTTTTTAAAAACTCTGAAATATACTTCACCGCCCCAATTCAAATTTTTCCTCTTGAATTCTTGCTTTAATCTAGGCGTATGTTTTTTTACCACTTTTTTTGATAAAGTGCTTTTGGGAATATTATCCGATTTGAGAGATAATCCGAACCACGCGAGAACGATAAATAAAAATAGACTCCTAAACATAACAAGCAAACTTACATATATTAATTCTATTGCGATAAATAGGAATTAATTTATTGCAAATAATATTTGATTTGTATCTTGTACAACTATTAATTACAAAAAAATAACTACTATGATTGATGATATTATTAATAGCCTAAAAGGCGAATTAGGCGGAAGTTTGATGGACAAGTTTGGATTAGACGACAGTCAAAAAGATCAAGCAATGGACATCACTAAAGAAACAATTACAGAAAAAATATCTGGAGCAGCCTCTGGTGGCGGAATTTCTGGTATTATGAATTTATTTTCATCAAACGATAATGATGAAGAAGGAAACTCTATGCTGGAAGACATTACAAGTTCACTTTCTGGTAAATTCTCTTCTCAACTGGGAGTTGATTCTGAAAAATCTGGAGGAATTACTTCTATGATTATGGATAAAGTAACTTCTATGTTTGGAGACAAACTTGGTGGAAACTTCGCAATTGGTGACTTACTGGGCATGATTGGCGGAGACAAATTAGGAGGAATCACTGATATGCTTGGCGGAGGAAAATCTGGCGGACTGGGCGGAATGTTGGGGAAATTAGGTGGTTTATTTGGGAAAAAGTAAGCTATACTCATCTATGAAAAAAAGCCTTTCAAAACTATGTTTTGAAAGGCTTTTTTTGTTTACAAATTTTATTGTCATTCCTGCGAAGGCAGGAATCTTATTCATCAGGTAATATGATCGCTTTAAGATTCCTGCCTTCGCAGGAATGACATTTGTGTTTATTTTTTGTGATTTGAAAATTGGTAATTTGTTACTTCTAACTTCCGTCTTCCAACTTCTAACTTCTAAACATTAAACCTAAAGTGCATTACATCTCCATCTTCTACCACATATTCTTTTCCTTCCACTCCTAGCTTTCCTGCGTCTTTGACTTTAGATTCGGAACCAAACTCAATAAAATCATTGTATTTGATAACTTCGGCTCTAATAAATCCTTTTTCAAAATCAGTATGGATAACTCCGGCTGCTTGAGGTGCAGTCATTCCTTTCTTAATTGTCCAAGCTCTCACTTCTTTCACTCCTGCTGTGAAATATGTACTTAAATCCAATAAGGAATAAGCACTTTTTATAAGCTTGTGAACTCCAGGTTCATCCAATCCCATATCTCCCAAAAACTCTTGGCGATCTTCGTAGGATTCCAATTCATTGATATCAGCTTCTATGGCAGCACCCAAAAATAAAACCTCTGCATTCTCAGCAGATACGGCTTCTCTTACTTGCTCTACATATTTATTTCCTTCAGCAACAGAACTTTCATCTACATTACATAAATAAAGTACTGGCTTTGTGGTTAATAGTTGTAATTCTTTCATGAATTTCACATCATCTTCAGCCTCTACTGTTACTTCTCTACCCGATTTTCCGGATTCTAATTTTTCTTTCAATTGAGAAAGAATATCGTGTTGTCTTGCAGCAACTTTATCTCCAGAACTTGCCGCTTTTCCAATTGATTTTAATCTTCCTTCTACCGCTTCCAAATCTTTCAATTGCAACTCAATATCAATGATTTCTTTGTCTCTCACTGGATCTACACTTCCATCTACGTGCACAATGTTATCGTCATCAAAACATCTCAAGACATGAATAATTGCATCAGTTTCACGAATATTGGCCAAGAATTTATTTCCCAATCCTTCTCCTTTACTCGCTCCTTTTACCAATCCTGCAATATCTACAATCTCAATTGTTGTTGGCATCACTCTTTCGGGATTCACCAATTTTTCTAACTCATTTAGTCTATTATCTGGTACAGAAATAGTTCCTAAATTTGGTTCAATTGTACAAAAAGGAAAGTTTGCCGATTGTGCTTTCGCATTGGACAAACAGTTAAATAAAGTCGATTTTCCTACATTGGGTAACCCAACAATTCCGCATTTTAATGCCATGATTCTTAATTTTTTTCAAAAATAGGATTTTTTATTGGTAATGAATATCTGATCGTAAATAAAAAGGAAAAAAAAAAGGAAAATCAAAAGACTTTCCTTTTTAAAAAGACAAAGAACTATTTTACTCAGCTGAACCTCCTGCCAGTTCAGTTACTACCATTTGACATCCAGTACAAGTACATTCAATAGATTTTGAAGCCAGAACAAAACGCTCTCTACAATCCGCAACACCAGAATCACATGAACCAGTACATTCAAACTGATATTTCTTATCTCCCGTTTTTGCAAAAGCAATTGATCCAATACCTCCCTCAGGAGTTGAATATTCGAAAATTACCATATAATCTTCACCATCTACTAATTTCTCCGCAGAAACCATTTCAACAGTTGTTCCGTAAGTATCATTAGAATAAGTTATAAATTCTTCTAAAAAATCCATTGGATAAGGACCCGTATGTTCCTCTGTTGAAATTATTCCACCTGAACTATTTGTAAAAGTTACTTGCATTATACAACTTGAACAAGAACAAATAATGTTATAAGGCTGGCTAGATGATTCACTCATTATACTACAATAAGATACATCATTAGAAACTGGGCAAGTCATTGAACCAATACACTCACATTTCCAACTCATAGCTGAATTTGGTGCAAACATACTTTTCTCAATAATAGGACTTCCTGCATTACCTTTTGTTACTTCACTTTTATTACAAGAAATTAAAGTCAAACTTAAAATTGATATTGTAATTAGTATTTTAAAAAAAATATTTTTCATTTTATTTGTAATTTAAATTGAACTTACTTTATTTTTTAAGTGCTTTTCGGCAAATACACTGTTGCATCTTATTTTAATCTTCCTTGCAAATATTTATACTTTAAAGTTTTATCATTAACTTTCATAACGCAGATATAAATATATAAAATGAATAAAACAAACATTTTAACATTTAATTTACTTATATAATGTTGGTTTTAAGTAAAAACACTTAAATTTCGATTAATATTAAGTATTATTATCCGAAACTAAATTGATCTAAAATTCTAACCCACTTAAATTCTATAATTCCAATAAAAACGTACCTTTGCACTTCAATACAACAAAAAAGTTATGATTTCTACAGAAAATTTATCCTTACAATACGGAAAACGAGTTTTATTTGACGAAGTAAATGTGAAATTTACACAAGGTAACTGCTACGGAGTTATTGGAGCAAATGGAGCTGGAAAATCTACTTTTTTGAAAATATTAGCTGATGACATTCAGCCAACTAGTGGTCGTGTTTCTATAGAGCCAGGAAAAAGAATGGCGGTACTGAAACAAAGTCACTACGAGTATGATGAGGTAACAATTTTGGATACTGTATTGATGGGTCACACTAAGTTGTGGAAGAATATGAAGGATAAAGAAGCTCTTTATTCTAAACCAGATTTTAGTGATGAAGATGGATTGATTGTAGCCGAACTAGAAGGAGAATTTGCAGAAATGGACGGATGGAATGCCGAGCCAGAAGCTGCTTCTTTGTTGAGCGGAATTAATATTCCAGAAGACAAGCACTATTCCCTAATGAAAGAGTTGAGTGGTAGTGAAAAGGTAAGAGTATTATTGGCTCAAGCACTTTTTGGAAATCCAGATATCTTGATTTTGGATGAGCCAACCAATGATTTGGACATTGCTACAGTTTCTTGGTTAGAGGATTTTTTATTGGATTTTCAGAACACAGTAATCGTAGTTTCTCACGATAGACACTTTTTGGATACTGTGTGTACTCACATTGCAGATATTGATTATAGCAAATTAAATCTATTTACTGGGAATTACACTTTCTGGTATGAGAGCAGCCAATTAGCTACAAGACAGAGAGCTAACCAAAACAAAAAGGCCGAAGAAAAGAAAAAAGAATTACAAGACTTTATTTCTAGATTTAGTGCCAATGCTTCTAAATCGAAACAAGCTACGAGTAGAAGAAAGTTGTTGGATAAAATAAATGTAGAAGAAATAAAACCATCAAGTAGAAGGTACCCAGCCATTATTTTTGACCAAGTGAGAGAAGCAGGTGACAAAGTATTGGAGGTAGAATATTTAACGAAAGAGGGATTATTCAAAGATTTTCATATCAATGTAGCAAAAGGAGATAAAATTGCTTTTATCGGGAAAAATAGCAATGCGATTTCAGCACTTTTCAAAGTATTGATAGCCGAAATAAAAGCTGACAAGGGAGAAATAAAATGGGGACAAACTATTACTCCTAGTTATTTACCAAACGACAATGCCGAATATTTTAACGGAGATGACAACTTGGTAGATTGGCTAAGAGGTTATTCTGAAGAAAAAGACGAAGTATTTATTCGTGGATTCCTTGGTAAAATGTTGTTTACAGGTGAAGAAGTTTTTAAGAAAAGTGATGTGCTTTCTGGAGGAGAAAAAGTGAGATGCATGTTATCGAGAATGATGTTACTTTCTGGAAACGTATTGATTATGGATGAACCAACAAACCACCTTGATTTGGAATCGATTCAAGCATTGAACAACTCAATGAAAGATTTTAAAGGAACAATTTTATTTACTTCGCATGATCATGAAGTAGTGCAATCTGTGGCTACAAGAATTGTAGAACTTGGCCCTGAAAGTCATTTGGATAAATTGATGACTTATGATGAATACATTGAAAGTGACAAAATAAAAGAGCAAAGAGCGGAACTTTATAAATAAGATTCATTCATTTGTTTTAGATACGATTCACTGCTGAAAATCTGGACTAGCACATACGAACTGACAACCAAAGACCATCTTAAAAATGTAAAACTTGTCATTTCGAGTGGTTTGAAATGCAACAGCAATTTCAAATTGTATCGAGAAGTGGCTTATACTTTAGAAAGCTCACTTCCAATCCTTTTTTTCTAATTGAAATAACTCACTTATTTCTACTTTAAAAATTTTAGCCAATTTGAGTGACAATAATGTGGACGGAACATATTTTCCTGCCTCCATTGCATTTATTGTTTGCCGACTTACTTGCGCTTTTTCCGCCAAATCTGCCTGCGTCATATCATGCCTAGCTCTTTCTATTTTTATATTATTCTTCATGCGAAAGAGATTTTTTTGATTTCCATAAATTGAAATTAAATATAGAAATAAAGATCAATAGAAAAGTGAAGATATTGAAAACTGCAATAAAGAAAAATCCTAAACCAAAAACGGTAAACATTGAGAATAATAAAATTCCATAATTAATATAAACAGACCTTGTCAATGACTTTAAACGAAGGTTAGTAATAAATTCATCCTCTTCATTTTCTTCAGAAAATGCAACCAACATAGAGCTAACAATTAATAGAATACCAATAATTTCATCAAAAAGATTGTTTACACTGAACCATCTCGTTCCTTCTGCATCTAGCACAATATAATCATTCAATAAAGTGAAAATTCTAAAATCCAAAAACTCAGGCTCTGCCCCAAAAAACGCAATACCAATAATTAAAGTCGGAATCAAAATTATCCAGCCAATCTTCTTAAATCTATGTGGAAACAAATAATTGGTTTTCATTTTCTTTGGTTTTAATTTAATCAAATGTAATAATAATTTTACAAAATGTAAAGTTTGTTTTACATAAATAATGACATTTAATTAAACCTTTCATTTGTTCTCAATACATTTTACTCCCGAAAAATCGGGACTAAAACACTCGAACTGACAACTACAAATTGACTAATAAAAGTAAAACTTGTCATTTCGAGTGGTTTTATTGTAGCGAAAGCGGAAATAAAAATTGTATCGAGAAGTGACTCTGGAGATCAATTAATCCACCCCCAAGTATTTATGAGTCTGCACAGAAATACGCCATT
>JBDMYC010000237.1:0-4302 GCA_039770535.1 Flavobacteriales bacterium | reverse complement strand
TGATTGTTTATCCAGAAGCGATAGCAAATGCAGGAACAGATGCAGTAATTTGTGTAACTGACGATACAAACTTTAGGTTTGGAGCAGATTCAGTTTCGTTACCAAGCACAGGAATATGGCACCAATTACCAGGTGGCCCAAGAGTTACTTTCACGGATGCAACAAGCGACACTTCAGGAATCAGAGGGTTAGCTGTAACAGAACTTGATACTTTGTATTTTGAATGGAATGTAACCAATGGAATTTGTGATACGGTAAAAGACACAGTAAGATTGATTGTTTATCCTGAGGCTTCGTCTAGAGCTGGAAATGACAGAACTCTATGTATGACTGACAGTTCAACATACAGGTTAGGAGCGAGGTCAATTTTAGACAATGAGACGGGAACTTGGTCAGTAATTGCAAGTCCTGGCGTGGGAATTGTTTCACCAAATGACAGTAATTCTGCTGTAACTGGTTTAACTCCAGGAACGTATCAATTTGTATGGGCGGTTACTAATGGTATTTGCTTATCAGTTGCGGATACAATGGAAGTTATAATGGTACCAGAACCTATAGTGGAAGCAGGAGATAATGATACTTTATGCGCTATTGGACCAACAACATATACTCTATTAGCATTACCAATTTTAGGAACTGATACAGGAGAGTGGACAAACGGAATTGCAAACCCAACTGCAGCAGACTTCAGTGATTCATCACTTTTTAATCCTACCGTAACTAATCTTAGATTTGGAACTTACGAATTTATTTGGACAGTAACCAATGGAGTTTGTGACCCAGTTTCCGATACTGTTTATATCCAAATCGATAGTATTTCTGATGCTGTTGCTGGGCCAGATGCCTCAATTTGCGAAAATTTGGGAGGAACTACTACCCATACATTTCAAGCACAAGCTCTAACAGGAACAAGAGATACAGGAACTTGGTCACTACTTGTACCAGATAATTCTATCATGTTCTCTGATTCAAATGATCCGTTAGCAACCGTATCTAATCTGGTACCAAATGATTATACTTTTATTTGGACCGTGAGTAATGGACAATGTGTAAGTGAGTACGATACAGTTGTTATTTCTGTTTACGAGCAATCACAAGCAGACGCAGGAAAAGATACAGCTTTCTGTGAGCCAATGGATACTTATGAGTTGCGAGCTGGTGACAATCATTCTAAAAATTATCATAATTATACATGGACATACAATGTCGCATTGTCAAGATCAAGCGTTATTCCTGCAATAGCCTTTGATACTGCCGTCAGAACTTCCGTTACAGGATTAACCGTAGGTAGGCATGTATTCACTTTGACAGTTGATAACGGAGTATGTAACGCAGTAACTGATAATGTAACTATTGAAGTTTATGCAAAACCAATTGTTTCTTTTAATGTTAACGATCAAGTAGTTTGTATTGGTGAGACTAGCAATTTTGTGAATACATCAACTGCGATCGATTCTTCTAATTCATTTATTATCGGCTACGACTGGAGTTTTGGTGATGGAAGTACTAGTAATTCTGCAAACCCAACATATCAATATGCAGACGAAGGAGTCTATGATGTAAGTTTAATAGCACAGAGTGACAAAGGGTGCTATGATACTCTTACAGAAACTGCGGTCATCTCAGTAAATCCTCTGCCAGTTGCAGCATTTGATATTACTCCATTAAAAAGTAAACCGGGCGAACAGACAATAATTACTGACTTATCAATAGGAGCATCCACTTATTTGTATGATTTAGGGAATGGATTCTCTACAGACCCAGCACCAATCTACAATTATTTTGATACAGGCACTTACACAGTAATACAGTATGTAATGAACGAGTTTGGTTGTAGGGATAGTACATCAATGACCGTTATGGTTCAAGACGGACAAAATATATATGTGCCCAATGCATTTACACCAAATGGTGATGGTGATAATGATTTCTTCAGACCAGTATTTTTGAGTGTAGATAGCGAAAAATATTCGTTCATGATTTTCAACAGATGGGGAGAGCTATTGTTTCAAACAAATGATGTGCTTGATGCATGGGATGGTCGTCACAATGGCGAGGAAGTTCCAATAGACGCATATGTGTATCGTATTTCATACAAAGAAAAAAATGGATTTGGACGATATACAAAAGAAGGTCATGTGAATGTTATTCGATAAGTAAATAAATATAAAATGTCAAAGGGAAGTGAACAGCTTCCCTTTTTTTATGTCAATCATTTTAGATAGTTTATATTTATAAAAATTTTTGATTCAGAAATGAAAACATTCAAACTCACATGGTTTTTTATTGCATATGCCGTTATTGTGGTGTTTTCATTCTTCACCTATAACTCTTGGAACTCTTTCAGAGATTATCCTTACCAATTTAAATACGGACACGACATAAATCAATACTACAGCTATCTTCCTTCAGGAGTTATTGATAAAGATTTTAGTATGCAAAAAAGCAAGGAAAGAGGGTATTGGTTGGTTGCAGATAGTAATGGAATTCCGCTTCAGAAAATGACTTTAGGAATGTCGATTCTCTATTCTCCTTTTTTTCTTTTAGGGCATACCGTAGCTCTCAATTCTGATTACAAAGCAGATGGTTATTCCAAACCTTATAGTGTTTCACTCAAAATAGGCACCTATTTATACGTTTCAATTGGGCTTTATCTATTGTATTTGACTTTGCTCTATTTTTTCAGACCTATCATTTCAGCAGTTTCTATCGTTCTCATTTTCTTAAGCACCAATCTATTTTATTATACTTTGTGCGAAGGTGAAATGTCACATTCCTATTTGTTCTTACTTTTTGCAGTTGTGATTCTCAACACGCTCAAATGGTTTGAAAATTATCAAACAAAAAACCTTCTTTTTCTCGGCTTAGCTTTTGGAATGTCTGTTTTGATTCGTCCTACAAGTGCTTTGCTGTTTGTTTTTATTTTGCTTTATGCAATAAATAAAGTGAATCTTGTTACCCTGATAAAAGAAAAGTTCAGAGTACTTTCTTTAGCAATTTCCCTATTTTTCATTCCTCTCTTTTGTCAAATGGTCTACTGGAAGATTTATGGAGGAACATGGATGAGATGGAGCTACGGAGATGAAAGTTTTTATTTTACCTCTCCTCATATTCTAGAATTTGTGTTTGGCTATCGAAAAGGATGGTTGATTTATACACCAATCATGATTTTTTCCATTCTTGGAATGTTTTTGCTGAAAAAGAAAGTGCCAGGAATGAAATGGAGTATTCCAATTATTACAGTATTGGCAATTTACATTTTGTCTAGTTGGTGGTGCTGGTGGTTCGGAGGTGGTTTTGGATCAAGAAGTATGGTAGAATATTACGCCTTACTCATTTTTCCCTTAGCTGCTTTTATTGATAAAATAGCTAAAATCAAATACCTTAACTATAGTTTTATTCTCATTTTTGGATTCACAATTTTCTATAATGTATTGGCAACACACAAAAAAAATTGGTGGGAATTACACTGGGATTCAATGAGTAAAGAATCTTTTTGGTACACTTTTTCCAGAATGGGACTAGATGGAGCTGAGAAAAAAATGCTGGAATCACTGCACATCAATCCCGATTACGAGAATGCCAGAAAAGGTGAAGCTGAGAGGAAAAAATAACCACTAAATCTTGTATATTTGTGAGTATGAAAAAATGGAGACAAAATATTCATGATGTAATTTTTGAAGCTGACACTAAATCAGGTAAGACATTTGACATTTTACTTTTGATTTTTATTCTAGCAAGTCTTCTAGTTGTTATGCTCGATAGTGTAAATGAATTATCTGTTGATGTTCAGAATAATATTGTTATTCATTCCTATTTAGATAAGTTAGAATGGTTTTTTACCATAGTATTTTCGATCGAATATATTTTGAGGATAATTTCAGTAAAGCATCCACTCAAATATATTTTTAGTTTCTATGGAATCATTGATTTCATTTCTACAATTCCTACTTACCTTTCTTTATTCGTTCCAGGAAGCAGAGGAGTTTTTCAGGTGTTCAGAGTATTAAGATTTTTAAGACTTTTCAAAGTTTTTAAGTTGGGAAGATTTACAAGTGAAGGAAGGCTTTTGGGGCAATCTCTTAAAGAAAGTAAAGAGAAGATCATTGTATTTCTTGTAGCTGTGCTTTGTGTAGCAATGATTATAGGGTCTGCCATGTACGTAATTGAGGGTAAAGAAAATGGATTCGAGAGTATTCCAAAAAGTATTTACTGGGCAATTGTAACGCTAACCACTGTTGGTTTTGGAGATATCTCACCCCATACTCCTCTTGGGCAGTTTTTAGCATCTATTGTGATGAT
>JBDMYC010000236.1:0-4682 GCA_039770535.1 Flavobacteriales bacterium | reverse complement strand
ACAAATCCCTTGATCAGGGGGAAATCTCCACTTGTTTTTATCCCGAAAACAGTATTGTATGTTGTCTTTGGCAGGTCTCCTGACTCACTTCGTTTCTTGCTTTCCTTCCCGGCCCAAGTATGTGGGTCAGTGGTAATAAAACAAGCATTTTAAAGCTTACAGTTGCGGGAACAGTCTAGGTTTTTCACCTAATTCCCTTTTAATCCCGAGTTAATCGGGAACCAATTACATCACAAATGTAGAAGATTTTTATTGAAAACGCACAATAAAAGCCTTTAATTCAATAATCCTCCTAAAAAGGAAACAGGCAATATATTTTCTGTATTTTTGTCCAATAGATTATTAACTATGAAATTAAACTTCCTAATTCTTCTGTTTTGTGCTTTCATGCACAGCTGCTCTTCCACGTCACCTGCTGTGAGCAGTGATATCAAGGAAGTTAAATCAGGTACAAAATCGGATGAAATTGACGAGTACTTCGAACCAGAATATCAAGTTTTTCAAAATAAAATCTTCGATCCATCCATAAAAACTGTGCGCGCTCATAAGTCCGGCTGGGAATTAAGTAATCCAGCATTGGAGCACAATACCAAAGAAAAAATTACTTTTTCTTTTGACAAGTTGGGAGATGAAATTGGCGATTATTACTATACTATCATTCATTGCAATGCAGATTGGAAAAAATCGAACTTACAAGAAATAAATTACCTCGAAGGTTTTTTCCAAGATTTCATGAATACCTATTCATTTTCTTTCAACACCTACACTAATTTTGTGCATTACGAGCAAACAATTCCCAATCAGCACATGAAAATAAAGCATACTGGAAATTATATTTTCAAGGTGTTTGAAGGTAACGATCCCGAAAAAGTAGTCCTAACCAAACGATTTATTGTCTACGAAAACAAGATTATAACCAAAGCACAAATAAATCGCCCGAGCACAGTTTCTGAAAGAAATTACAAGCAGGAACTTGACTTTGAGCTTAATCTACAAAAACTGCAAGTGCGTGACATTGGAGAAGATTTGAAAGTCGTAATCCAACAAAATAACAGATGGGACAATGCAATCACAGAGTTAAAACCACTTTTTATTCGAAACAATCAACTAATTTATGAATACAACAATGGCGAAAATCTTTTTGATGGAGGAAATGAATACCGCTTTTTAGATCTGCGAAACATGAGGTACAGAGGACAAAAAGTATCGCAAATAGTATTAGAAAATAGAGAAACGAATATTTATTTATTTTCAGAAGAAAAGCGAAGGTTCAAAAACTACTTATTCTACGAAGACTTAGATGGTAAATTCACTGTGAAAAATCAGTTTGGAGTTAACCAAGTCATTGAATCTGACTATGTGTATACGCATTTTGCGCTCAATTATCCGCAAGAATTGAGTGGTGGAGATGTTTATGTTTATGGAGGATTAAGTGACAATGAGTATCGGGAAGAATACAAAATGACTTACGATACAATTTCGAAACAATATGAAACCAAAGCTTTTATTAAACAAGGATACTACGATTATATGTATGTATTCAAAAAGCCAGGCGAACCTGGAGACATCACTTTGTTTGAAGGCAATCATTTTGCCACAGAAAACATGTATACGATAACTACTTATTTGAAAGATTTTATGTGCAATTGTGACCGAATTATCGGGCACACCACAATAAAGAGCAATCTAGCCAATTAAAAAACTATGGAGATCAAAATAGTGAAACATTACAGCAAAGACTATTGGAAAATGGTGAAACTGCGTGACAAAATATTACGCGAACCTCTTAATTTGATGTTTTCTGAAGAAGAACTTTTTCTCGAAAACGAACAAATTCACATTGGAGGATTCGAAGGAGACAAAGCCATTGCCTCTTTATCTTTGGTTAAACTATCTCCTACTCTACTAAAAATGAGGCAAGTCTGCGTCTCTGCTACTCATCAAGGGAAAAACTTAGGGAAAGAATTGGTGCTTTTTGCGGAAAACTGGGCAAAAGAAAATGAGTACTCGCAAATAGAATGTAATGCTCGAGAAAGTGCAGTCCCATTTTATAAAAGCAATACATATAAGATAGAGGGCGAACAATTTTTTGAATTGAGAATTCCTCATTTTAAAATGACAAAAGATCTAATTTAAAAAAATAACTTTTGTTGAAAAAATAGTTAAAAATTTAACCTACCTATTTTACATTGGTTATTATAATCTGTAAGTTTGTCTTCACAAAAATCAAAACAAAACCTAACAATACAAACAACTATGAATCTAGAATTTTTAGAACAATTAGGACTTAAACATATTAATGACGGAACTTCTACAGGAGTTGAAAATTTCTCGAATGGAGCCGAAATAGAATCTTATTCTCCAGTTAATGGTCAATTAATTGGGAAAGTGAAAGCAACTACCAAAGAAGATTACGAAAGAGTGATAAAAGCTGCTCAAGAAGCTTACAAAGATTGGAGAATTGTTCCAGCACCAAAAAGAGGAGAAATTGTAAGACAATTTGGAGAAAAACTGAGAGAATACAAAGAACCATTAGGTAAATTAGTTTCCTACGAAATGGGGAAATCTTTACAAGAAGGGTACGGAGAAGTACAAGAAATGATTGACATCTGTGATTTTGCAGTTGGATTATCAAGACAACTAAATGGAGCAACTTTGCATTCTGAAAGACCGCTTCATAGAATGTACGATCAGTATCACCCACTTGGTATTGTAGGAATCATTTCTGCATTTAACTTCCCAGTTGCAGTTTGGGCTTGGAATACAGCACTAGCCTGGATTTGTGGAGACGTTTGCGTTTGGAAACCAAGTGAAAAAGCACCAATGTGCGGAGTTGCTTGCCAAAACATCATGGCAGAAGTATTGAAAGAAAATGACCTTCCAGAAGGAATTTGCGGATTAATTAACGGAGATTACCAAGTAGGAGAAATGATGACAACTGACCACAGAGTTCCATTGATTTCTGCTACGGGAAGTACAAGAATGGGAAGAATTGTAGGTGCAACAGTTGCTGAAAGATTCGGAAAATCATTGCTTGAATTAGGAGGAAACAATGCAATTATCATTACACCAAGTGCAGATTTGGAAATGACAATCGTAGGCGCTTTATTTGGAGCTGTAGGAACTGCAGGACAAAGATGTACCTCCACAAGAAGATTAATTATTCACGATTCTATCTACGATACAGTGAAAGAAAAATTGGCTTCTGCTTACGGACAAATTAAAATTGGAAATCCATTGGATGAAAATAATCACATGGGACCACTTATTGATGTGGATGCTGTAAATACTTATTTGGCTGCAATAGAAAGCGCAAAAGCAGAAGGAGGAAAAGTAGTGGTGGAAGGCGGAGTCCTTGAAGGAGAAGGATACGAAACTGGATGTTATGTAAAACCTTGTATTATCGAAGCTGAAAACAGCATGAACATAGTGCAATCAGAGACCTTCGCTCCTATTCTTTATTTATTGAAATACTCTGGAGAATTGGAAAATGCAATTGAACAACAAAATGGAGTTGCTCAAGGATTATCTTCTTCTATTATGACCAATAGCATGAGAGAAAGCGAATTATTCTTATCGCACAAAGGAAGTGATTGTGGAATTGCCAATGTGAACATTGGAACTTCTGGAGCTGAAATTGGTGGAGCATTTGGAGGAGAAAAAGAAACAGGTGGAGGAAGAGAATCTGGATCAGATGCTTGGAAAGTATACATGAGAAGACAAACAAACACAATTAACTATTCTACAGAATTACCTTTGGCACAAGGGATAAAGTTTGAGTTTTAATTTAAACTCAATACATTTTAATACCTCAATCATTCAGTTGATTGAGGTTTTTTTTTGATAAAAAATCTAGATTAGAATATAATTTGTTTAATTTTGAATTAAAATAATTAAACAAAACAAATGAGACATCTCTTTTTAGCCTTATTCCTTTTTAGTGTTTCCTCCGCCTTTTCTCAAAGTAAAGGAGTAATAATGGGGACAATTAAAGATAAAAACACGCAAGAATTACTCCCACTTGTCAATATTTTGGTTGAAGGAACAACCTACGGAGCTACCACAGATTTTGATGGAAAATACAAACTAGAAATCCCAACAGGAACCTATAATTTAGTTGTTTCTTTTGTGGGTTATCAAACCGCAAGAAAATATAACATTGAGCTAAATTCTGGAAATGCACAGATTTTAAATTTTGAACTATCGCAAGGTCAAGAATTGAAAGCATTTGATGTTACTTTTGATAAAGAACGAGAAGCTGTCACAACCGACATGGTTACTCCACTTTCAGTGCAGCAATTGACAACACAAGAAATTAGAGCAAATCCCGGAGGGAATTTTGATGTTTCTAAAGTAGTTCAAACTTTGCCAGGAGTTGGAGGATCTGCAGGTGGTGGCGGAAGAAATGACATTACCATTCGTGGAGGTGCACCCAATGAAAATGTATATTATTTAGATGGAATAGAAATTCCTGTAATCAATCATTTTCAAACGCAAGGTTCGTCTGGAGGAGCGCAAGGAATTCTTAATGTGTCATTTATAGATAACCTAAAACTTACTTCCTCGGCTTTTGATGCTCGATATGACAATGCTTTAGCTTCTACGTTCGTTATAAACCAAAGAGATGGAAATAGCGAAAAACTCTCCGGAAATGTGCGTAGTAGTTTGACAGAGAGCTCATT
>JBDMYC010000235.1:0-10769 GCA_039770535.1 Flavobacteriales bacterium | reverse complement strand
CCGAAGTCGGCAGGAGCAGTATTTTTTAAATTAGAGAAAAAAAGAAAAGAGATTCCAGCCTACTTTTCGCGAAGAGCGGCTTATCAAAAAGTTTTTTGGAAGGGCATGGATCTAGACAATCAGCAATTGCAGTATTTACCAAATAGCTACCGAACATTAAAAATATACACAGAGCTGCAGGAAATTAATGATTCCTTGTACTCGTTTGCCATGAATAATTTGTTGAGCAAAATAAAGACTTCGTCTAATTTTGAGTTTTTTAGTACTTGGTTTTTCAAAAACATGCGTTACAATCAGAAATATTCGATTGATAAAACATTTGTAAATACCTACAGAAAATACTTTGACACTTTGAAAATTGAATACGAAAACATTAGTAATTTCAGAGCAATTGAAAGATCTTATGATGATGTAAACACTAATATGCAAGGAGAAGTGATTACTGATTTTAAATTGCATACTAAGAGTGATTCACTTGTGATTCTTTCAAGAGTATATCCTAAAAATGACTATACTTTTATTGCTTTTTATGACCCAGACTGTTTTCATTGTCAGAAAGCTATGCCAAAACTAAGCGCATTGTTTTCAGATTTGAAGAAAAACAAAAACATAAAAATAGCTACAATTGGAATGCTAAACGCATACGATCAAATGGGCTGGTCAACTTTCATCACAAGAAATAACATGCAAAACTGGATTAATCTTTACTCTAAAGACCCAAACAAAGCTTACCAAGATGACTACAACAGTTATTCCAATCCCCGTTTCTTTTTGTTAGATAGCAAAGGAATTTTACTGAGCAGATCTGGGGATGTGAATGAACTGTACAAAATAATTAACCTGAAGTAATTTATGAATATTGAGGAATTCCGAGAATATTGCATTTCAAAACCTGGGGTAACTGAAAGTTTCCCTTTTGATGACAATACACTTGTGTTCAAAGTTATGGAGAAAATGTTTGCATTGTGTGGAGTTCAAAATTATTCATACATTAACCTTAAATGTGATCCCGAAAAAGCTATTGAATTACGAGAACAATACGAAGGCATAACAGATGGCTTTCACATGAGCAAAAAACACTGGAATTCTTGCGCAACAGAGAGTGATATCTCTGATCTTCTAATGCAAGAATTAATTGATGACTCATACAATTTAGTGGCAAGCAAATTAACAAAAGCCAAAAAATTAGAGTTGAAAAATTTATCCTAAACCTAATTCAAACTCATTTATTAAACTTACTTTTAGGAAATTAACTAATTCATGAAAAACAACAAGGTTTTTAAATATTTCATTGCAGGACTTGTCTACTTGCTGCCTTTGGTGGTTTTTGGCTACGTTCTCTATATTTCATTTATCTGGATTGATGGAATTATCCCCAAAGAATATAACAAAATACCTGGATTGGGAATCTTGATTATCATTGCTTTCTTGACAATATTTGGTTGGTTTACAACAGTTTCCAAACTAGATGATATAGCAAAGCAATACTTTTTTAAAGCATTGAATAAAGTTCCTGTGCTAAAGAGTATTTATTCAACTTTAGAAGATGTTTCCTCTGCGTTGGTAGGAAATAAAAAAACCTTTGATAGACCTGTTTTGGTCAAATTATCTAAAAATCATGACATGGAGCGTGTAGGATTTATTGCCAAAGAAGATTTAGGATTTCTGGGAATAGGGAAAGATAAAATTGCGGTAGCCTTGCCGTTTACGTTCAGTTACATGAGTAAAATAATCATTGTTCCTGTGGAGAATGTTACTCCTATTGATGCCAAATCATCAGAGGTGATGAAATTTTTACTTTCTGGAGGAATTACTGAAGAGGAATTGAAGGAAATAAAAGAAGAATTAACGTCAAAGAACTAAATTTCGATTTCACCAGAAAAAACACTTTCTCCTTTTCCAATGAGCCAAATGTTATCAAAATTTTGATCTGACACTTTATTAAATTTAATTTTTAATTCTCCTCCTTGTACTTTTATGGTTACAGGAGAATTCATTTTATATTTCAATGCTCCACTTAAAGCAACTGCTGTTGCTCCCGTTCCGCAAGATAAGGTTTCATCCTCTACTCCCCTTTCATAGGTTCTTATTTCCAGAATTTCATCTGCTTTTTGAACAAAATTTACATTAGTCCCTAGTTCAGAATATCTGGCATTATATCTTATTTTTCGTGCTTCGGACACTAAATCTAACTGCTGGATTTTATCTTCATAAACAATGTAATGTGGTGAACCCGTATCGATAAAGAAATGAGGTCCATATTTTTGTACTTCATTCACATTTCCCATTTTCAGCTCTATCAAATCATCTTCGATATTAGCTTCATGAATTCCGTCAATTGCATTGAAAACAGTTTTATCTGCAATGATATTCAAAGATTTTGCAAAGGCAACTGCGCATCTACTTCCATTTCCACAAAAACTTTTGGTACCATCCGCATTGAAGTATATCAATTCGAAATCTACTGAATCATGATTCTCAATCAAAATCAAACCATCTGCCCCGATTCCAAATTTCCTGTCGCATAGTTTTGCAACTAATTCTAAGTTATTTTTATCGAAAATTGAACCTCTATTGTCAATCATAACAAAATCATTTCCAGTCCCTTGGTATTTCTGAAATTTAATTCTCATCTTCTATTTTTTTGATTGTTTGAACAGAAAATCTTTCTCTTTTTTAGATAAACTATCGTATCCTGCTTTCGAGATTTTATCCAAAATAGCATCCACTTGCTGCTGGTTATTGGCTTTCATTTCATTATAACTGTAATCGTCTCTGGGTGGCTTCCCTCCTTTCTCAACTTTGAGCTTTGATTTTTTCTTCACAAAAAATTTAGAAAAATTCATTGAAAAAACCAGGTCTAAAAACCTTTCAAATCTTCTTAGGATATTGGTTCCTTCTCTATTTTTTATGGCATAATAAAAACCAAATAATGCTCCACCAATATGCGAAATCCATCCACCTGCATTGGCTAGAGGTTGACCAATGCTAGATTGCAAACGAATAATGTCAAGAAGAACAAAAAAGCCAACAATATATGCTAATTTGATTGTTTGAGGAATAAAAAGAAGTTTAATTTCTCTGTTTGGATCCAACACTCCAACTACAACTAAAATAGAGGTTACAGCAGCTGAAGCACCAACGAGTCTTGAGTTTTGAAAACCATTAAATGCTGGCAAAAAATTATAACCAATAGCAAAGAGCAAATAGCCAAAAAAACCTCCTACTAGATAAACACTTAGCAACTTCTTGTTCCCGAGTTTATTAACAAAATAATTTCCTGCAAAATAAAGAAGTATCATATTCCAGAACAAATGTCCTATGCTTGAAAACGTATGAGAAAACATGTAAGTAACTAGTGTCCAAGGCTTAACTATTAATTCTGCAAAATTACTGGACGCCTGAAAATAAGGCTCAATTCTAAAATCAGGAACGGCTAATCGGATGAAAATTGATAGTAAAAGTGTGAGTACAAAAAAGGCAACATTCACCATAATCAATTTCACGGTCATGCTGCCTGATCGAAATTGCTGTTTGATGGAATCGGAAATTGAACTCATGTGTTATTTTAAAACTTATTGATAATCAAAATTACGAATATTATTGCAGAGAAAGGAATTAAGCAAAAAGAAGATTACAGAAAAACACTTATGAAAAAAAAGGACTATTTCATGAAAAAGGGTTTACTATTGATTTTCAATATCGTACTTTTAATTATCCAAAAATGTTTATTCATTTAAAATCTACTAGATTATGAAATTATTATCACAACTATCAGGGCTTTGTATAATGCTGTTTGCAGCCATTTCAGGAACTTCGCAAACTAGCTTTTTGCCAAATGACGAAGTCAAAGTTATCAAAAATTCAGATACTTTGATGCTACCATGGGCTGGAGGAATTAACTATGGGCAAGTTTCAAAAATTGACTTGAACCGAGACGGAAAAGAAGATTTAATTGTATTTGACCGAGCAGATTACAAAGTAATTCCTTTTGTTAATACGGGTGGAGTTGGCGAGATGAAATACAAATATGCACCCGAGTACATTCACATTTTCCCAAACTCAATTGGGTGGATGTTACTCAGAGATTTCAACTGTGATGGTAAAAAAGACGTTTTCTACTCTGGATCTGGAGGCGTTATGAGTGTGAGCGAGAATGTTTCGAGCTCTAGACTGCAATTTAATTTAGTGGACGATAGAGTTCCTTCCATACAATACCCAGGGGGAAGTATTGGAATTTATATTCCTTCAGCAGATGTTCCTGCGATTGGGGATGTGGATCATGATGGCGATATGGATGTCATCACATTTGGTGTTTTAGGAACTTCTTTGGAATACCACAGAAATTATAGTATGGAAAACAATGGAACGTGCGATTCTTTAGATTATACACTCAAGAATTACTGCTGGGGGCACTTTTTGGAAGTAGGAATCAATACAAATAAGCTTGTTCTTCGTGATACTTGCAATTTTAATGTCCCAACTGCTGAAGGAAATGGAGGCGGAAATTCCCGTCATGTGGGATCAACAGTTACCATGTTTGACAACAATGGAGATAGCGTGATGGATTTACTACTTGGAGACGTAACTTTCAATAATTTGGTTTTGGCACAAAATGGAGGAACAGCACCAAACCAAAATTCTAGCATTACAAGTCAAGATACTGCTTTCCCTTCTTATGACACGCCTGTAGATTTAACTCTTTTTCCTGGAAGTTACATTGAAGATATTGATAATGACGGAGTGAAAGATTTAATTGTTTCGCCTAATACCTCCGAGCTAGCTCAGAATTACGAAAGTATGTGGTATTATAAAAACATGGGAACGAATAGTCTTCCTGTTTTTGAATTTGTGGAGAAGAACGTGCTACAGAAAGATATGATCGAGTTAGGAGAAAACTCTATTCCAGAATTATTTGACTACAATTCAGATGGACTAATGGATTTGGTTGTCTCCAATTATGGTTATTTCAATAGAGATAGCATTACATACGATTGTAAAATATCGTTATACAAAAATGTTGGAACTACTGCTGCTCCCATGTTTGAACTTATCACAAATGATTATCAAAACATTTTTGCATTAAAATTAGGAAATGCACTGCACCCAACATTTGGCGACATTGACGGAGATGGAGATCAAGACATGATTCTTGGTAATAGTGAAGGTTATTTGCATTTGTTCAATAACACGGCAGGTGCTATGAACACATCCAGCTTTACAATAGCAAGCTACAGATTACAAGACGACATGGGCGATACTATTGATGTTGGTCAGTTTTCTGCACCTCAATTGTTCGATTATGATAATGACAATGATTTGGATTTGATTATTGGAAAAGTAAACGGAAGTATTCGTTACTATGAAAACATTGGAACAAACACTGCTTATAGTTTCAAACAAATAACTGATAGCATGGGAAAAGTAGAATTGCATGAACCATGGGACCTGTACGGAGCTGCAACAGGGTATTGCACACCCAAATTCTACAGAGATGGAAGCACTGTAACTATGTACTCTGGGAGTCAGCAAGGAGGAATCTATTCTTTCTCAGGAATAAACCCTGCAAACCCAAAACAAACTTTTATTATCGATACAGTGATAAACCAAAACAAAAACGGACTAAGAACAGTACCCGTAGTTTATGATTTCAAAAATGATGGAAACTTGGACATGATAGTTGGAAATGTGCGAGGAGGTTTAAATTTCTACACAGAAGGAATAGGATATCTAGGTGTAAACGAAAAATTACCGGAAATTGATTTTGGATTATTTCCCAACCCAGCTTCTAGCGTAATTAATATACAGCTTGATCAATCTATTTATCACAATAACTCCATGAGAATTTTCAACTTATTGGGTGGATTAGTCGCAACAAGAAGAATTTCAACTACAAGAACTTCTATTGACGTATCAAACTATCCTAAAGGAGTTTATTTAATCAATGTTACCTCAGAAAAAGGAAATAAAACGAAAAGGTTTATTGTTCAATAATTAATATTTCTTCTCAGAAAGAGTTGGATATATTTATTTTACAAAATTGAAGAATGTAAAAAAAGCGTGTAATTCATATTTTAATTACACGCTTTTTTTGTTTTCATTGTATGTTTTATTGCATGTTTTTATCCAAATAAGGATACTGAACTTTTGCCAAAAATAAGGCTGTTCCGTCAACAGATTTTCCTGCGTTCTGTCTGTTCTTAGAAACTATTATTTCGTCAAATTCTTCGAGACTAACTCTTTCTCGCCCCACATCAATTAAAGTACCCACAATCGCTCTCACCATATTTCGTAAGAATCTATCGGCAGTAATCGTGAATTTAAATTTTCCATCTCCTTCATCAGAAACTTCTGCAAAAGTGACATCACAATTATTGGTGTAAGCATCAGAATGCAGCTTGCTAAACGAAGTAAAATCCTTTATTTTTAGCAATTTACTTGCTGCTTGGTTCATCAATTCAATATTAAGGCCAGCAGAAATATAGTAAGAAAAGTCTCCAAGAAAAGGATTTAATTTGGTGTGAAAAAAATATTCGTAAGTCCTTGCTTTCGCATCAAATCTGGAATGAGCCTCTGGGTGCAACTCCATTATTCTCTCAATTACAATCGAATCTGGCAATACTCCATTTAACTTGTAAACCAAATTTTCTATTAATCTCTCAGCATCAAAATGAGCGAAAAATTGACTTGCATTCACTCCGGTATCTGTTCTTCCGCAACCCGTGACCCAAGTTTCCCTTCTTTGCAACAAGCTAAGCGCCTTATTCAATTCACCTTGCACAGTAACAGCATTATCTTGGATTTGCCATCCATGAAAATCTTTGCCGTTAAAAGCCAATTGTATGAAAAATCTTGTCATTGCAGGTGTTATTGTAGTACAAAGTTAGAAATAGGAAGATGAAAGCCAAAAGTGACAAGTGATATTTCTATCTTTGAACAGTTATTAAAAAAAATTAAAAATGAATATCAAACTATTTGCTGTGTTGGCTATTTTTTTGGCTAGTTGCACACTTACGGCCGAACCCGAATTTGTTAAATTAGACGAATTCAAACTTATATCGGTAACAAAGAAAAACTTAACATTGGGGACTAAAGCCTTCTTTTTTAACCCAAATGACGTAGGTTGCGAGGTAGTCTCCACTGCCATTGATGTGTATATAAACGAAATAAAGACAGGAGCGGTTGGGCAAGAAAAAATTGCACTTGTTGCCTCGGGTAAAGATTTTTTTGTTCCACTTACGGTTTCTATTCCCATGGAAAAAATAGCGAAAAACAAAGGAGGAATACTTGGCGGATTACTTAAAACTCTGCTCAATAAAAATATCGCAGTGAAATATGATGGAATCATCACTCTAAAAAAAGCAGGAATTACATTTGATATTGAAATTGAGGGAGAGGAAATTCTAAAGGAATTCAAAAAGTTATAGGAAACAAACATAGAGAGTTCAAAGTATTTTCTTATTTTCAAGAAATAAAAAATCTGAAACTATTATGAAAAAGAAACTATTGATAGCAATTGCCGCAGCAGGAATGATGTATTCATGCGGAGGAGGAGCTTCCAAGGAAGAATTAAAAACAGCAGCCGATAAAATCTGCGGATGCATGGCCGACAAAGTAGCAAACAGAGGCGAAGTGAGTGAAGACTTGCTAGAATCGACTGAAAGCTTGGATTACACAATGTGCGCTTTGGATGTAGCTTTGACAGGAATAGATCCTTTTTCTGCTGACTTCACAGCTTCTATCTCTGAAAACTGCCCAGAATTGGACAGATTACAAGAATCATACGTTAACGGACAAGACGACTAATTTTCGTTTGAAATATAGTGTTGAAAAACCGATTGAGAATTCTCAATCGGTTTTTTTTTATGTTTTTTTTATGGAAAATTTAATGTGCTGCATCTATCATCTAAATAGTAATCACAAAAATAACCGCACCATGAAAAAATTAATTTCACTACTTATTACCTTTTCACTATTCTCGTTTTCTTTTTCTCAAGAAAATATCGGAATGCTAAAAGGAAAAATAACTGACCAAGCCACTGGAGAAGATTTACCGTTTGTCAATTTAATTTTGTCGCAAAATGACAAGCCTGTAAAAGGACAAGTTTCAGATGTGGACGGAAAATATACTTTTGATAAATTAATGCCAGGGGTTTATAAACTCGAAGTAAATTTTGTTGGGTATCAAAAATTCTCAATGGATTCAATCCAAATCACAGTAAACAAAATCACTTTTCTTGATGTAAAATTGTATGGAGCAGACGTGCAAATGGATGAATTTGTGGTTGTTGGAAGAAATGCTCCTCTGATAGATAGAGATGGAGGAAAAGCACATAGAATCATGCAAAAAGAAGAAATCAGAATGATGCCTGGAAGAAACGCAGGTTCCATTGCCGCAATGGTGGGCGGAGTTCAAGTAAATGGAAATGGAATCTCAAGTGTGAGAGGAAGCAGAGCTGAAAGCGGTTACTATTACATTGACGGAATTAAAACAAAAGCAACTAATGAATCGTACGATAAAATAACTGAAAACAAGTTTATAAACGTTAACAAAGAACCACTTTCTACTTTTAGTATTGATGTGGACAAGGCTTCTTATAGCAACATGCGAAGATTCATAAACCAGGGAGAATTACCACCAAAAAACTCGGTAAGAATTGAAGAAATGATCAATTACTTTGACTATGAATACCCGCAACCCACTGGCAAACATCCATTTTCTATTACCACAGAATACACAAACTGTCCTTGGAATGAGGACAACAAATTAGTGAGCATTGCTTTGCAGGGAAAAGAAATAGACATGAAAGATGCTCCTGCAAATAATTTAGTTTTCTTGTTAGATGTATCTGGCTCCATGAGTAGCTACAATAAATTAGGGCTACTGAAAGCTGGACTAGAATTGCTAATTGACGAACTGCGAGAAGACGACAAAGTATCGATTGTGGTGTATGCTGGAGCGGCTGGTGTAATTTTGAAACCAACTAGCGGAGACAAGAAAGAAAAAATAAAAAATGCCCTCAACCAATTGCAAGCTGGAGGATCGACAGCTGGTGGCAAAGGAATAGAATTGGCCTATAAAATTGCCAAAAAGCATTTTATAAAAAGAGGAAACAACAGAGTAATTTTGGCCACAGATGGTGATTTTAATGTTGGGATCTCTGGAGATGATGAATTGATAAAATTGATTGAAAAGAAAAGAGACCAAGATATTTTCTTGAGTGTTTTGGGGTTTGGAACTGGCAATTACAAAGACTCCAAAATGGAAAAAATAGCTGACAAAGGAAATGGTAACTATGCATACATTGATAATATTCTGGAGGCCAAAAAAGTATTGGTAAAAGAAATGGGTGGAACTTTATTGACAATTGCCAAAGATGTGAAACTTCAAATAGAATTTAACCCTACACACGTAAGGTCATATAGATTAGTTGGTTACGAGAACAGAAAATTAAATAACGAAGATTTTAATAACGACAAAAAAGATGCTGGAGAATTAGGTTCAGGACACACAGTTACTGCACTCTATGAAATAGTTCCTGCAGGAAGTAAAAGTCGAGAAGATACAGATGCACTGAAATATCAATTACCAACTCTAACCTCAAAAAACTCGAATCCCAATGAAATTTTGACAGTGAAATTTAGGTATAAGGAACCCAAAGAAACAGAGTCGAAATTGATTTCCCATGTTGTATATGACGAATACAAAGATTTTGAGAACGCTTCAGAAAATCTGAAATTTTCTTCCTCTGTTATTCAGTTTGGAATGTTATTGCGAAATTCTAATTATAAGGGTAAATCCAATTACCAAGGAATTATTAAACTTGCCAAATCAGCTAAAGGGAGAGATGACGAAGGCTACAGAGCAGAGTTCATAAAACTAGTAGAAACAGCAGAATTAATCAAAAAAGAACTAGTCCTTGAAGAAGATTAAACTTTCTTCCACAACTTGAGCCAAATCTTTGGGTAGTTCATTTCCTGCAGCAGGATGTGAACTGCCAAAAGTATGGCTAGCTCCTTCAATTACAATAAGATTGGAAGTAGAAATATAAGAATCTAGTAATTCTGCTTCCTCTACTTTTACCACAGAATCCTCGCTTCCGTGGATGACACAAAATGGAGTTTTAATTTTCTTTGCCAATCTAGAAATGTCCAATGAATTTTTGTTTGTCATTGTATTTTCATACAATTGGTAAAAGAGTGGCATATTCTGTTTTGTTCTTCCATTTCCCTGATAAACAACTCCTTTCTCTTTCCATTCTTCTTCATTCTTAGGGATTCTATCAGTCAAATTACTCACAGATGCCCAAGTCACTGTTTTTCTAATTCTGTTATCTCGAGCTGTTGCTAAAGTGGCAATCCCTCCTCCTCTGCTGTGACCTATCAGATAAATTTTGTTCGAATCTATTACTTCAGAATAGTCACTGGGTTGAGAAATCCAGTCTATAACCTTTTCCAAATCGAACAATTCTTTAATGTAGTTGTTGTTCCCAAAAGCTTCCAAATCTGCAAATTCCAATATATTATCTGGAGTTACTCCATTGTGAGAAAAATTAAATTTCAGGAAGTTAAATCCATTTTCTGCAAACTTTTTGGCAACCAGATGCCAACATCCCCAATCCTTAAAACCTTTGTAACCGTGACAAAAAACAACAATCGGTTTTTGCTTTTCATTGTTAGAATTGATCCATAAATCCATCCCTATTTCGCGATCACTGCTTCCTTTAATGAGGATATTTTTAATAATTTGCTCCATTATTCTATTTGGT
>JBDMYC010000234.1:0-4813 GCA_039770535.1 Flavobacteriales bacterium | reverse complement strand
TTTTCACTTCAGTGAACAAGTATTCACTTCCCTTTTTGTTTGTGATTGTGTCTTGAGCAAAGTTTGACACTGTCATTGCAACCGCAATCACAGATACTATTAATTTTTTCATGTGTGTTTGTTATGTGTTAAATTTAATGCTCTAAGATAAGAACATATTTACTACTCTACAATTTCTGTTCCGACTTTTAGCGGAGAATTATAGATTTTCAAAACAACCTACTGCAGCAGGAGAATTTCTTGAATTCTCGTCCAAATCTACAAAAAGTGGAAAGTTAATATCTGCAGCTCCTCTGGTTGATGAACTTGTAGATATTTCCATTCTGTCAGTGGATGTAAATTGCGGATCTACATTTTTATTCACATTCACAAAGCGAGAGTTAAGTGGTTCTTCCGTTTTGATGAAACAATGATTGAATAAATAAGTTGCACCAAATCCTGGAATAGTATCAAGAGTCAATTCATTGTCATTATTTCCATAAATGATAGAATTGTGAATATCTGCATTCACAAATGGCCGCACAAAAACAGTATTCCCAACCTCATAATAATTATTGAGAATCATTGCTGGAGAAGTTCTTGCTGATTTTGAATAGTAATTTCCTATTGTACAATGATTAAGAAAGTAGTTCCCTCCAAGACGCAAAGCCACCGAGTTAGTTCCTGAATTGGTAAACAAACAGTTTTCTGCCTCAATATGAGCTCCCTGCGCGAACAAAGACGCAAAACTATGGTTGGTAGATTCTACTTTGTCCAATTTGATTATATCTCCAGAAGTTGCTCCACCAAAAGCAGTGTCTGCGTAAATACCAGCAGTTCCGTTCTTAATTATTGCATGCGTAATTTCACTGTTTTGAGCAATTGCGAATCGAATTCCAAACCATTGTCCAGGTTCATCTGCAAAAGAGGCTTCTCTCCTATCTCCCTCAAAAATAACTTTATTAGTTTGAGTTCCATTCACAATTAATTTGCTTTTGTAAACATATAAAACCCCTCCAGAATGTGCATAAATTCTTGCTCCTTGATTGATGGTTAAAGTACAATTAGAATCTAATCCTGGAAAACCAACTGCAGCAATTCCATAAATAACATGAGGTTTATCGTCTGTCCAAGTTTCTCCACACACCAATTCATTGACATGAAAGTAAGCATCTTGACCCCAAGCCACAAGATGCACATTACTTGTATTTCCATTGAGAGTAAAAAATATATCGTCTTCCACTACAAAAGGCAAAAGTCCTGTTGTTGGGTCAATAGTTACTTCCACAAATACGTAAACACTGTCTTTGGGTAAAATTTCTACGTCCGTGATATTGGTTCCTGCTAATCCATCCACATTAATTCTAAACTCAGATGCAGTTCCTTTTCCCAATCTCACATTGGATAAAACGACTGGGTTACTTTGCGGATTAAAAACAGTAAATCGCCTGTAAGTCGATCCAATGGTTGTAAATACAGTATCGAAAACAACCGTATCTTTTGAAAATTCTATCTTTGCACTAGAATCCGTTAAAATATTTTCCTTTCGGCAATTTGATAATCCCAATAGGATTGAAATCCCTATCAATATTGAAAAATATGTGTATTTAATTTGCTTGATGAAATGAGATGTTTGGTTATACAATTATTTTAGATGATGAAAATACGTGTTTTTTACCTATTTAGTATAAAACTAGGGACTAATTATTTTTATAAACCAAAGAATTATGTACATTTGCATCCGAATTAAATTATAATATAAACCCTGCTACATTAGGTAGGGCTAACAAAAATTAAAATGAAAAAAGACATTCACCCAGAAAACTACAGATTAGTTGTATTTAAAGACATGAGTAACGATTACATGTTCCTAACTAAATCATGTGCCAATACTCCAGATACAATTGAATTTGAAGGAAAAGAATATCCCCTAATCAAATCGGAGATTTCGCACAAATCTCACCCTTTCTACACAGGAAAACAAAACTTTGTTGATACTGCAGGAAGAATTGATAAGTTTAAAACAAGATACGCAAGACACATCAAAAAATAAGTGTCAACTTTATTATACAAAAAAATCGATTGAAATTTCAATCGATTTTTTTTTGCTCTTTACTTTAGGCTGAACGGTTTCAGTATTTTTTTTATTCGCTTGTCTTCTATAAAGCAGCCTGCACAAGTCCTGATTTTTTTTCTACTTCTTTTCAGTCTCCTTATTTTTTTAATCTGACTTTCATCTAAAACAACTCCTCTATTGTTCAATCGTATCAGAGCTTCAGCTCCGTATACTTTAATTTCTTTGTTTTCAGAATCAAGCCACAAATCAAAATAATACAAATCCGTTTTGTCTTGAAAAGCCATGTTTGATGAATCATAAATCTTCATCCTTTTCTCTAGTTCTTGTCTCAAAAAAGGAACCGTCATTGCCGTTCCGCACATTTTTCCGTAAGTATATTGTGTTTCCCAAGTACCTTCAATTCTTCTATCAAAAAAGACATCCATAAATAACTTTGAAATGTTGAAGTCTTTATTTTTGTTGTTTTTTTTGCTGACGTAACGAAGAAAGTTTTCTCCCAAAAAAACATCATCACCATTTTCTTCAATGAAGAAGTTGTAGATAATTATGCTATCCATTTGAAAAATCTCATTACTTAAAATTGCTTTATGTTTCGGCTTCAACAAGGAATCTTCAAGAAATTGATTTGCTTTGTACATTGGAACTCCTCCAATGCTTATAGTAGAGACAATACAGGTGTTTTCCCAGCCTTTCTTTTGGTAGGAATTAGTATCCAAAATAATATCAAGAAAAACATCTGAAATATTATCACTAGGATATTCAACTAATGCTTGTGCACAATAAAATTTTAAATCGGGAGAATTAGTTGTGTCCAATACGAGCTCAAGAGTTTCTTGGTTCGAGTATTTAATAATTAATTTTTGATGCGCTTCAGTTATTGAGTCGTAATTGAGTAATTCATCTTGTACATAAATAGTGGCAAATACAGATTTGGAATTAATAATCTCAGAAATTACAGAAGGTAAACTATCCATTCTATTTTGGCTATTAATCGAAAACGAAATAATAAAACAAAATAATATGAGTCCTATTCTTTTCACATCTCCTTAATTAGCTGCGAAGTCTTTCAATTCATAGTCTTTCAAAGCCCATTTTACAGGTTTTCTTTCTCTGTAATAGTTCATGCACATTTGTACACTTTTGAAACTCGATTTCAATTCCGTAATTACTTTTATCTGATAAGGCGTGAGCTCTTTACCCTCGTTTTGTAATCTGATGAGTGCTTCGGCTCCGTAAACTTTCAGTACCAATAAATCGCAACTAATCCATTTGTCAAAATAATCAACTCTATTCATCAAAGTATCTTTCATTGATTTCTCCACAATACTCCTCAAATAAGGCATTGTTGCCGGAAATCCACACTTTCTCCCAAACAAGTATGAATCGTCTTTTTTGGCAATTTTATGCTCAAAATAGCTGTTGGCTAACCATCTTTTTCTTTTGGAGAGTTTGGTTTTATCATTGGCAGCACTTTCTATGATATGATCAATAAATACATCTGATTGATTCCACTTGTAATCCATAATCAATATACTATCAAAACGCGAATTCATTTTATTGTAGAAAGTATCACTTTCAACAACATAATTTGGCGCTTCTATTTTATCATAAATTTTTGACCTCAAAAAATCATGTAATAGTATTTCAGTATAAATCCCCTTGGGGTTACTCACTACTTTTTCTTCGTTTTGAACAGACCGTACATAAAAACGTTCGAGATTTTGATCTTGTTTATCTAACAGAGCTAAATAAACATAAGCCTTCACGATTTCATTGCTATCTTCTGCAAAAAATAATAGTTCTTCTTGAGATGCATTAGATAGCAACTGCTGATAATTGAAAAACTGAGAAGTTTTTTTTCCATTTTCTTTTACGTCATCATAGTTCAGTTCATTTACTGAGCGAATACTGTTGATGATGCCACTGACTTTTGGCGAAATGATTTGTGAATAGGTAGAGAGAATTAGTAAGCTTGAGATTAAGCTCAAAAAATATTTTTTCATGATTATTTGATACTTGAGTAAAATTCTTGCAGTTGCTCATTCATTTTAGAGACAACCTCTTCGTAGGATAACCTTTGTACTGGTGTGGGATGAAACCAAACCGTATAAGGAAATGGCCTTTTCAATTGCTGCAGTTCTGAATTTCTTAGGTACATACACCTTTTGTTTAAGGTCGAAGTCCTTCCTTTGTAAGTCTTTACTTTTGTCCTTCCTGTTTGTTGCGCATCAGGATTTTTGAAAATAGTTGAGTTCTCATTCTTAAGTACACCAAAATCCGCTACAAAAAAATTAGGGCCATCAAGCTGCAGCTCTAGCACTCCGTCCTTGTCAAATAGGTCAACTTTAGAATAGTTTTTATCTACAATGTAATCAGATTGATCACTATAAAAGAAATAAACTGAACAGAAATCAAATTTTTGAAAAGATTCAATAATCTCCGCATTCACTTTTTCTTGTTTTCTTTTTACAACTGCCGCTCTCTTTGCCATTCCCTGAGATTCAAGAGCTTCTATTACATTTTTCTTAGTGTACAGCCTCACAAGTAATGTGCTCGATTTGAGACCAATAATTTGTGTTCTCGCTAGTTCTCTTGCTTGCTCTTTTGCGCTTGGTTGTGCAAACATCAAGATGGGAAGCATAACCAGTAGTATGATTAAATTCTTTTTCATAAAATAACTATTTCTTTTGCTATGTCAATATAACAAACAAAAGACGTACCATGTTTTGTTTTAACAAAAAAACCCTAACATAATTA
>JBDMYC010000233.1:0-8234 GCA_039770535.1 Flavobacteriales bacterium | reverse complement strand
GTGTATGAGTATTTAATAGAAAAAGGAGTGGATGAAAAAATGCTTAACTATGCAGGTTATAACAATACGCAACCTAGCTATGGTGACATTATGGATGTGAGAAACAGACGTGTAGAAATGAGAATTTTATAAGGTTAATTTAGAGAAGATAATTTACTTCCTTTTTGATTAAAAAGCTATTTTTTAGGCTAAAAAAGAAAGGGGTATTTTTATGATTTTAGTCAACAAATATAAGGGAGATTGTGTCTAAATTTATGGTATTAAAAATCTATAAAATTATAATCATGAAAAAGATACTGATGACCTCATTTGTTTTCGGATTAGTTGCAATAATGAGTTGCGGAGAAAGTAAGCCAAAAGAACTAACACTAGCAGAATTAAATGCGCAAGAGGAGAAGGAAAGCGCTTCGTTAGCAGTGAACAATATAGGAATTGGCCCCGTCAAATCGATAGAGCTGACCGAAGCCGTGAATTCAGAAATGGCAAAAAATGGAGAAGTGATTTTCTCAGATAAATGCGTAGCGTGTCACAGAATGGAATCAAAATTGATTGGACCTGCATTGGAAGGTATTACTGAGAGAAGAAATCCAGCTTGGATCATGAACATGATTCTTAATCCAGAGCAAATGATTAAAGAAGATCCAATTGCAATGGAGTTAATGGAAGAATATAAAACACCCATGCTAAACCAGAATTTAACAGAGGACGAATCGAGAGCAATTCTTGAGTATTTTAGAGCTATTTAATCTTGTCTGGCTCATTTTTTTTGATATTTGGCGGTACAAATAATACATTTAACTAGCAATATATTTTGCTTTGTTTGTCGGCATCCTAACTTTAGCCTCTTTTGCAAAGCTGAAGAAAATAAAACTCATACCAATAGTTCTATTTTTTTTGAAAAAAAAACGTAACTTCAATTATGAAAAATTACAGAGCAATTGGGTTAATGTCGGGAACCTCCTTGGATGGTTTGGATATTGCTTTTTGTCAGTTTTTTGAGGATAATGGACAGTGGAATTATCAAATTTTGAAATCCAAAACGGTTGAATACTCCCTAGAATGGAGAGATAAATTGAGAAAAGCGCCCACAGTTTCTAAAAAAGAACGAGACCGATTGGATTTGGATTTAGGACTTTTTTTTGGAGAGGAAACTAAGAAGTTTATTTCGGAAAATAACCTACAAAATATTGACTTTATTGCTTCGCATGGTCACACTGTTTTTCACCAACCGGACAAAGGTTTTACTGTACAAATTGGTAACGGGAGAGAATTAAAGCATCAAGTAGGGCACCTAGTTATCAATGATTTTAGATCGGAAGATGTGGCAGCTGGAGGACAAGGCGCTCCGTTAGTTCCCATTGGTGATGAACTGCTATTTTCTGATTACGATTTTTGTGTCAATATTGGAGGAATTGCCAATGTATCTTTCAAAGAAAATGGAGTAAGAAAAGCGTTCGATATTTGCATTGCCAATATGGCGCTCAATCCTTTGGCACTAGAAATGGGTTATCCCTTTGATGAAGATGGATATTTGGCAAAACAAGGAATTATAAATCCACAATTACTCTGGAAGTTACAAGAATTGGATTTTGGAGGAAAATCACTTGGAAATGAGCAATATCAAGACTTTTTCCTCCCTGTTTTAAACAAAAGTACCTCAATTGCCGAAACTAAAATTGCAACTGTAACGGAATACATTGCTCAAGAAATTGCTAAAGTTCTAACTCCAGAATCTAATGTATTGATGACGGGAGGAGGAGCTTATAATTCGTACTTAATCAGTAAGATAAAAAAATATAGTAAGGCCAATATTAGCTCTGCCGACAAGGAGTTAATTGAATTTAAAGAAGCTTTAATCTTTGCTTTTCTGGGAGTGTTGAAAATGGAAAACATTCCAAATTGTCTGAGTTCTGTGACAGGAGCAAAAAAAGATGTGGTTGGAGGAGTAATCGCATAGAAAAAAGCAAATCTCAATTGAGATTTGCTTTTTAAAAATAGTAGTTTCCTTTCTCAAATCTATTCTAAAGTAGATTCATTTTCTTCGACATTGTTTTTATCCTCTCCACCAATTTTTATATCGTACCAATCTATTTTTCTTGAGAAGAACATCACGAAAGCCAGGATTGTAAAGACTCCCATACTTCCTATCAAGAGCGCATAATCTTGTATTTGGATAATTGTAAAAATGAAAGTGTAAAGAATCGCGAGAAGGCCAAAAGTAAGAACGCCAATTTCTTTCGATTTCACACTGGTAGAGATGTAAAAAGTAATCAAACTAAGGGTGAGAACTGCCGAAATGATATAAGATGAATTGAAGTCAATGTGCTCACTGAAAGCAAGCAGAAGGCAATAGAAAACAATAATTGCAATTCCTACAAGCAGGTATTGAATTGGGTGAATGAAAATCTTCTTTAGCATTTCTACAAAGAAGAACACCATGAAAGTGAGCACCAAAAATAGGATCGCGTAACGCGCTACTCGGTAAGATTTTTGGTAATTATCGACAGGAATCATCAAGTTGGTTCCAAAAACACTTTCTTGTACACTGTATTTATTTCCTGTCCAACTTTGTGGATAATTTCTGTTGAGATGAATGATATTCCAATGCGCCATACTTCCACCATTTGCTAGTTTTTTATTGGTGTCAGGCAAGAAATTTCCCATAAAACTATTGTCTTTCCAATCGGAAGTAAGGACTAGATCTGTGGTTTTTCCTAAAGGAGTGAAACTAATGAACTGACTACCTTTGAGTCCGAGTTTCAATGAGAATTCATAAGAAGTAGAATCCATATTAACAGGAATTTCTGCATTTATTCCATTGTAAACAATGTCATTTGTGCTGGTTCCAGATTTAAAAAGAGTGGAAGAAGTATCCCACTTCAATTCTATTTGGTTTTCAATTCCTTTCAAGTCGGAAATTCCAATATTTAGGGTAGCATTTTCCCAGATTACATCTTCTGGATCAATGTTATGTTGTTTGATGTCAAGCTTTTCGAAACTCCCAGCCATTTTCAGGTTAGAGTTATACACTACAATCTCATAAATAGATCTTTTCCGAGTTTGATTTTTAATATCGCCTTCAATATTAAGGGTTTCGGGCATGAAATAAATCCAATCTTTAATTTTGACAGTTTTGTATTGTTTCGTTTTCTCCGAGTATTGTTTGGATGTTTTATAATAAGGAACAGAAATATATGGACCAGAAATGGTTTGTCCGTTCGCCCATTTATCATTTACCTCGTTTATAGCAGATTGGTGGGTTTTTTCTCGCTCTGTTATCAATCCTTTTACCATCACAGCAGGAATTAACAGCACAATAATGAGGATGACAATTGCTCCGATTTTAAAGTAAACATTGTTTTTTAAGTTTTTCATAGGGCTTTTTTTTGTTAGGGAATTTTAGGGAATAATTATTTTTGTTTTTTTACCAAAACTCACTATTTCACTTTATATTTTGAGGTGTCATGTTAAAAATAGTTAAGAATATTTCCTTACATTTATGCATGACCGAAGATTACTTACATTATTGCTGGAAGTATAAATTATTTGACAATAAGGCATTGAAAACAAGTGAGGGAGAAGAATTGGAGATCATCAATTTTGGATTTCATAACCACGATTCAGGACCCGATTTCTCTCAGGGAAAAGTCAAAATTGGCAATACAATTTGGGCAGGAAATATTGAGATTCATCTCAATTCTTCGGATTGGATGCGCCACAATCATCAGAAAGACAAAGCCTACGATTCTGTGATTCTGCATGTGGTTTATAATCACGACCAAGAAATTGAATTGACTGGTGGAGATACAGTTCCTGTGTTGGAATTGAAAACTAGACTCGATTATACCAAATATCAAGAGTATGAGCAGTTCATTTTCAGATCTTTGCCCTGTATTAGTCAGCTTTCAGAAGTTCCTAATATTATTATTTCATCCACTCTGGATGCCATGCTGGTAGACAGATTGAAACAGAAAACAGAACTACTAAAACGAGAACTCGAGGCTTGCCAGAACAATTGGAATCAGGTATTTTTTCAGCAACTTGCCAAAAGTATGGGCTTGAAAGTGAATGCAAACGGAATGGAAGAAATGAGTAAAAACACTTCTATTTTGTTGTTTGATAAATTGGGAAACAATAAGTTAGCTATCGAAAGTATTTTGTTTGGTCAATCAGGATTTTTGGACGAAAATAGGGAGGGAGAAGCTTATTATTCTGCATTGAAAAAAGAATACGAATTTCATAAAACGAAAAATAGCTTAGTTTCTATCAACAAGCAATCTTGGAAGTTTTCGAAAATGCGACCTTCTAATTTTCCAACTCTTAGATTGGCTCAATTGGCAGAATTAATTGCACAAAATTCTTCCTTATTTGATTTGTTTATTCAAAAAGAAATAACGGTCGAAACCATTTATGAAAACCTAAACTACAGCATAGAAAATGGATTTTGGTATACACACTACACATTTGATACTGAGAGTAAACCCAAGAAAAAATCAATAGGAAAAACAATGATTGATTCCATCATTATCAATACAATTGCACCTTTCATGTATGTTTATGGAATGCACAAAGACGAGAAAGGATTGAAAGAGAAAGCACTTCAGTTGTTAGAGGAATTGAAACCAGAAGACAATAAAATTACTCGGTTGTTTGGGGATGAAATTAAAATAGAAAATGCAGCCCACTCTCAAGGGTTAATTAATTGCTATAAAGAATATTGTGTTCCTAAAAAGTGCTTGGATTGTAGTATTGGAATTTATTTGTTAAAAAATTAAATGCTAAATTTCCACCCCTTAAAAACAAAGTGCACGTAAATAAGGTTGTAAATCAACTATTAAAAAACAAAATCAAAAATTATGAAAAAATTATTACTTATCTCCGCTTTCTTTATCTCAACATCTATGATGTTTGGGCAGTTTATGATTAATTATTCTGGAGGCCTTAACAATCACCCAACCAATGCAGTTATGATGTTTTTGGAGGTAGACAGTGTGGTTATAGATTCGATTATGACAAATCCTTCTACAGCCGGTTATTCCGACTCGATTACTGTAATGAATCGTCCTTTTATGATAAGAATATTATTTGATGATTGTCACGGAACAAGAATCGCAGATTGGCATTCGCCATCTCCAAATGTAATGACTTACAATGTCAATTTCAACAGGATGGATTATTGTCCAGTATCTCCTTGTAATGCCAGTTTTTCAAAATTTCAGGCGATTGATCCAGTGACGAGACTGCCAATTCCCAACAAAGTGATTTTGGTGGATGGTTCAACAGGAACAAGCCCAAGCACTTACTCATGGAATTTTGGAGACGGTTCAGCACCTTTGACTGGCCTCAATGTGACACATACTTATGCAACTCATGGTAGTTACAACATTTGTCTTACAGTTTCAGGAACAACTGCAGCAGGAACTGTTTGCACAAGCACGTATTGCGATACTTTGACAGTAGATTCCACAGGAAATGTAAGAAGCGCATTCACTGTTACGACAGGAAATTCTATGGTTTCTTTAGACGAGAAAAAATCAATTAGTGCAGTTAAATTGTACCCAAATCCAGCACAAAATTTCATTTCTTTGAATTTAGAAGCAGACAATGCTACGGAACTAATTGTTACGATTTTGGATACAAAAGGAGCTGTGATACAAAGTATTGAAAAAAATATTTTTTCAGGAAGTAATGTATTTCAGCTGAGTACAAATGAATTGCAAGAAGGTCTTTACCTGATTCAATTAAGAGATGGGAAATCTATCGTGACAAAGAGATTTCAAGTTGTTAAGTAACAAAAAATAGAGAGTATTTATTTACTAGCCTTAGTTCTCTTAGAGAGCCAAGGCTAGTTTTATTTCATAAATTTTGAAACTTGACAAAACGGTTATAAAAAAAATTAAGCGCAGAAATCGAAAATCTGAATTGGAACTGTATACAAGTTGTTTCCAATATTGGATGTCGGTAGCTGTTCCTTATTTTAATAACGAAGAAGATGCCGCTTTGTGTGTCAATGATTCATTTGTCAAGGTTTGCGATAAGATTGAGAATTATAATCCTGAGTATAATTTTATTACTTGGTCAAGAACTATTCTCACAAGAACTATTATTGATGAATTAAGAAAGAGAAAAAAGTATCATGAGACTATGTTGGTTTCTGATAAATTGGAGTTTTTTGAACGAGAAGAAGAAGAAGTTGTGGAAGCTTTGGTAGATAACCAAACGATTCTGGAAGCTATGAATAGCTTGCCCAAAGCTACAAAAAATATAGTCAAAATGTATTTGATAGAAGGTCATACACATGCCGATATTGCTGAGATTATGAAAATATCAACAGAGACTTCGAAATGGCATTTGAAAATAGGGAAGAAGAAAATAAGAGAATTATTATCCGAACATAAATAGGGATGAAAGAAAGTAATAAAAAACCGAGCACAAGCCAAAAAAGCTATGAACTCAAGCCAGAGTATCTAGAAGATCTGGGAGCGAAACTTGACAGGCAGAGACCTCCGAAGAAAAATAGAGTTTTTTTCTACTTGGGAGCACTTTTTATTTTGTTTGCTATAGGAACTGTTTTTTGGTTTTCGGGAAGTGAATCGGTAATTGAACAGAATCGAGTTGCAGTGAATGACGCATTGGAAAAGACAAATGAAAATTCTCAAATCACTGATAATGAAGATGTAAAAAGTAAAATTCCACCTGATGAAATACAGATTGAAAATACTGCCAATAAGTTGATTAAAAACTACGAGTCGGATGAGTTTAAAACTAAAGTTGTATCAAAAGGTAACAGGGAAAAGAAAACTAAAGCTACAGAAATTGGGAAGAGAATTGAGAATAGAGTGGAGCATAGGGAAACATTAAAAGGAAGGAAGGCAATTGAAAAAGTTGTTGGATTGAGGGACAAGCTGAAGGAAAATTTCAAAGGATTTAATCAAGAGAGTGGAAAGGAAAAATCTTTGGAGGAATCAAACGATAAGAGTTTTTCGATTTCTTCAAAAGTTGAGTTAGAACCAGAAGCTATAGAAAAAAAGAACCCACGAACTATTTTAGAAGCTAAAAAGCAAGTGAATGAAAATTCACTAGTATATGAACAGGAAAACACTAAAGCTGATGGTGTTGGATATATTGATAATGATACAATCGTTAGCGCGAAAGAAGATTCGATACTAGCAGAAAAATCTAGTGACGAACCGATTAAAGTTTCAGAAGATACGGCAGAAGCTAAAAAAGTAAATGCTATTGAAGGGATAGAAGTCATTCTTCCTGCACCAGCAGCTAAATGGCAATTATCTCTATTGTCAGGAGCTAATATTAGTTTCTCTAATTTAAAAAATGCCGATAATTCAATTTATTTAGAAAAAAGGAAACAAGAAGAAAATAGCTTAACTAGTTTTTCAGCAGGTTTTTCTGTCGACCGATTTATAACGAAAAGCATCAAGATTTCTTCAGGGATAAATTACCTTACTGTTGGCAGCAATAATAAATATGCGCCAGTTAATAGCTTCAGAAACGAAAGTCAGTTCAATGGATTTGATTCTGTTTATAATCCAACTATTGATTCCATATTTTTTAACCCAACAAGAAGGTGGATTCAATATACCACAGGAGGCGATAGCATTGCAGACTCCTCTTTTGTGAATAGGAGAGTGGCATTTCAAGATTCTACGGCTCATTTGGCTAGCGCTCAAGTCAAGTTTTCTTATGTAGAACTTCCTCTAACGATCGGTTATTTTAGAGTCTTCAATAAATGGAGTTTCGGAATGAATACGGGAATAGGAATTGGTTTATTAACACGAAGTAGTGGTAGCTACATAAATGAAGATCTTGTTTCGACTGAAGTTGCTCAATCTCAAAAAATTATTTGGAATTACATCCTTGGTCCAGAAATAAATTATCAATTAAACAACAAGTATTATATTGGTTTTCAGTCAGATTTTAGAATGGGACTCAATAATCTTTCAATTTCTGAGACTATTGAAAGGAAATATTACAACATTCAATTTAGTGGAAAGATTGGCGTTAGATTTTAGTAGAAAATTATAATTCTAGCCTGTTTGAATGGGCGAGATTTCAAAATTTAGTATCAATAAATAAGCAAGATTTATAAGCCGGGTCCTGTTTATCTCGATCGAAATCGAGAACGTCTATCATTTATCTAGGACTGAAATTACTCGCAGCCTCCAACAACCTACCCTCCAGAATCGAGCGAGCAGCTCTCAAGCTCTGGTTTATTT